>JBIPON010000108.1:0-5651 GCA_044379065.1 Polynucleobacter sp.
TGCCATGCACTTCCTCTCATGAAGTAAACCAATGTTCGCGCGCTTTCATGATGAGCGTTTTCGCTGTTTCTTCGTCAATTTGTGTCGCCTCAACTAGCTCATCAACAGCCAGTTCAGCAAGGTCGTCACGGGTGTGAACTTGATTGTCAGCAAGCTTTGCAATCAACTCCGTCGTCATTCCCTCAAGGGAACGTAAATCTTGGGACACTTCACCAACGCGCTCTTCTTTTGCTAACTCCATCGTCAGCAAGGAGTCACGGGCACGGGTCCGCAGTTCGTTAACGGTATCTTCATCAAATGCATCGATCTCAAGCATCTCACTCAGGGGAACGTAGGCCACTTCCTCGAGCGTATTAAAGCCTTCTTCAATCAAAATATCAGCAACCTCTTGATCGACATCGAGCTTATCCATGAAGATTTGGCGCACAACGGCCACTTCTTTTTCGGTCTTATCGGCCGACTCTTCTGGCGTCATGATGTTGATCTGCCAGCCGGTTAGTTCACTGGCTAAGCGCACGTTTTGACCGCTGCGACCAATAGCGATCGCTAAATTCTCTTCATCTACCACCACATCCATGGCATGGCGCTCTTCATCCACCACAATCGATGAGACCTGCGCTGGAGCCAGGGCGCCAATTACAAATTGCGCTGGATCTTCAGACCACAAAACGATATCCACTGCTTCGCCAGCTACCTCGTTACGAACAGCAGTCACGCGTGTTCCACGTACGCCAACGCAAGTACCGATCGGATCGATGCGCTTGTCATAGGTGACAACGGCAATCTTGGCGCGTACGCCAGGGTCGCGAGCAGCGCCTTTGAGCTCCAACAAGCCTTGCTCAATCTCAGGTACTTCATTCTCAAATAGCTTGATGAGAAATTCTGGGCAGGTGCGTGACAGTTCGATTTGGGGGCCGCGGACTTCACGATCCACTTTCAAAATGTACGCGCGTACGCGATCGCCGGAACGTAAATTCTCTTTTGGAATCATCTGATCGCGGCGCAGTAGCGCCTCCACGCGACCGGATTCAATGATGAGGCCATTTTTATCAGCACGCTTGACCGTGCCGGTCATAACCAACTCGCCACGTTCGAGGTAGTCGTTCAGGATTTGTTCGCGCTCAGCATCCCGAATGCGCTGCAGAATCACTTGCTTTGCGGCTTGAGCACCAATACGGCCAAATGCCAGGGACTCGATCTGCTCTTCAATGTACTCGCCCACTTCCATGTCCGGAAATTGCTCTTGAGCCTCGAACAATAAGATTTCTTTGTCGGGCTCTTGCAGCCCAGCTTCGTTGGGCACAACTAGCCAGCGGCGAAAGCTTTCATACTCACCGGACTCACGGTCGATGCCAACGCGAATATCGACATCCTCTTCATAGCGTTTTTTTGTAGCCGATGCGAGCGCAAGCTCGAGTGCCTCGAAAACAATTTCACGATCAACGTTTTTTTCACGCGCAAGGGCGTCAGCCAACATGAGAACTTCACGACTCATGATTTTCTTCCTTTGAAATCAATGACAGGGACCAACCGAGTCTTATCGACCTCGGCAAGGGAAAACTCCAACTGAGACTCTGCACCATCGCTCGCCTCAAACAACAAACCAAACTTGGCATCGGGTGAGTCAACGCTTCCTGCGATGAGTCCCTCCAATACCCCACGAAAATTCTTACGACCAGACACTGCAATACGCAATTTCAGATCAACCTCAAAACCCGCAAATCGCACAAAATCAGCTGCGCTTTTCACAGGGCGATCCAGTCCAGGGGACGAGATCTCCAGTCGTTCGTACGGAATGTTTTCCACCGGCAGGGAGTAACTCAACTGGTGACTTACTTTTTCGCAATCCTCGACCGTGATTAAACGCTCGTAGTCTTGGTTCTCGATCGTTACGCGTAGCAAACCTCCGGCTTCACGCTCAATATCGACTAGCGCGTAACCCAGATTTCCCAACTCGGCAGAAATAATCTGCTGCTCTCGCACAACGCCCCTTGCTGCAAAAATGGCAAAAAAAAATGGGCTTCAAAGCCCATATTCCGAACTACAGAACAGGCCAGCTTACGTTGATCGCAACATCAGCCGGTAAAACAGTATGCAAACTACTGCATTGCAAGTACGAAAAAGATTATAGCCGATTACGCCAAAACCTGAGTGAAATCAGAAGCTTTCGCCTGGATTTCGCGGTTTTTTAGGCCCTTTATGGAAGGGTTTGCGTCCTTTGGGAGCACCCCGCTTTGGTCCGCCAGCCCCAGGTCCCTGAGGAGATTGGGGATTAAATGCGTGGCCATGGTGGACTTTTTTACCTCTTCCGCCCTGTCCTTGGCCTTGCCCACCTGCCCGACCGCCCTGTCCTTGGCCTTGGCTACGACCTCTGCCTGCCTGGCCTTGACCGCCGCCGCCGGGTTTGGCATTTTTACCTTGGTGCGTCAGTCCATGGTGTTGATTGGCCATGGTTAATGCTTCACGCGAGCCCCAATAGGAGACCGAGGTTTGCATTGGATCTGGCTGGAAATCATCACCCCTTGCTGGATTGGAATCGCCTCGACCCGACTGATTGGAGCGGCCCTTATCACTTGCTTGGGGCACTTTGAGACCGGCTGCTTTCATCAGCTGGGCAACGCCCTCATTTGGAATTTCTTCCCATTTGCCACGGCGCAAGCGCGGCGGCAACAAAAATATTCCATAGCGCGTGCGAATCAGTCGTGAAACCGTATGACCGCTGGCCTCAAACATCCGGCGCACCTCACGGTTACGCCCTTCGGTTAAGGCCACGTGATACCAGCGGTTTGCGCCATCGCCACCGCCAGAGGCAAGGCGCAGAAAACGGGCCTGGCCATCATCCAACTGAATGCCTGTCTTTAACTGCGACTGCTGCTCATCACTAAGTTCCCCCAAAATACGCACAGCGTATTCACGCTCAACGCCGTAACGGGGGTGCATCAGCCGATTGGCAAGTTCACCGGAGGTGGTGAATAACAATAAGCCTTCGGTATTAAAGTCGAGTCGACCAACTGCAATCCAGCGCCCTTGGCGTGGCTTGGGCAGCCGATCAAAGACGGTAGGACGGCCTTCGGGATCCGCTTGGCTGACGATTTCACCTGATGGCTTGTGATACAAAATAACGCGCGGTGGCTTAGTCTGAATTTTGCGGTGCACTGCCTTGCCATTAATACGCACTTGGTCGGTTGGACCAACCCGCTGACCAATGTGCGCTGGCATGCCATTGACCGATACCCGGCCTTGCACAATTAAATCTTCCATTTCGCGGCGCGAACCCATACCCACATCGGCTAACACCTTGTGTAGCTTGACGGTGTCTTCATCGTCCGCATCATCATCGAGACCATCTAAGTCAGACCACACCTCGTCCCGCAAACTAAGTGGCAATTCATCGACGTTCGTAAATTGCAAACTACTCATTTCATCGTCGGTGGGACCCTCTGCATCATCGTGATCGTGCTGGCGATTGGCATTGCGCTCTACGCCGGCGTGATGGGAGACTGCAATTTCATCTGAGGAATTGGCTAAATCTGGGTTAGCGATTTCGGCTTCAGGTGCATCCAGGGCTGCATCAAATTCACCCGACACAACCGAAGCAAATAAGGCATCGCTTTGAGCAGGATCAAATGTGGGCTTTACTTTTTGCTCGCCTGGCGTATGCGACGTACGCTCGCCACCCTCTTGGCGTGGAAGCCTGTCCCCACGGGGTTTACGATTCTTAAAAGGATGCTTGCCAAAGCGGCGGGGACGGCGTTCGCCCTGCTCGCCACTGGGCGCTTCGCTTTTATTCTCTGAAGTAGTAGTACCTGAATTGCTGTCGCTGCCAACAGGTGTGTTATTCAAATTGGGTGCTGCGGAATTGGTTTCGTTGGAAGTGGTCATTAATGGTTTGGTGTGTTATCAAGCTTGGGCTCTGACTCGGCTTCTTGCTGATCTTCTGTACTGCTGCCCTCTTCCATGGTGATGACGGTCTCGACTGTGGCTGTTTGATCAAACTCAATCACGCCTTGACCCAAGGATTCAAACGTCGGCGCAGCATCTTCCAGTAAAGGTAGGCTTTGTAAATTAGGTAGGCTTAAATCATCCAGAAATTGTTTAGTAGTCGCATACAGACCAGGGCGACCAATCGTCTCCTTATGGCCAATGACCTCAACCCAACCACGGTCTTCAAGTTGCTTCATCACATTGCTGCTGACGGCAACGCCGCGGATCTCTTCAATCTCACCACGGGTGACAGGCTGGCGATAGGCAATGATGGCCAACGTTTCCATTACTGCGCGGGAATACCGCGGTGGCTTTTCTGGGGTAAGTCGATCCAAATACTCGCGCATCGAGAGGCGACTCTGAAAGCGCCAGCCGGTGGCGATATGCACGAGCTCCATCCCTTTGTCTTGCCAGTCTTCCTGAATCGCCGTCAAGGCCGCTTCAATATCAGCTAGGCTGGTGTCATCGGTGAATAGGCGTGTGAGATCCATTGCAGTAATGGGCTCTTGCGCGCACAAGAGGGCTGTTTCAATAACGCGTTTTTTGTGATCATCCATAAAATTCGGCCTAACAGGTCAAAGCCTGAGTGGCATAAAAGGGCTATCCGTCATGGGTTGGGGTGTTCTCTAGTTGCTTCAGGCAATCGTCCAAGTTGACTTCGTGGGTCATGAGTTAAGTTCGGACGCTACTGTCTGAGCGGATACGGTATGGGAGCAACCTACAAGGCAATTCTCACAATTCGCTCACTAGTTGCGCCATTATAGGGGAGGCTGCCTACAATAGCCAAATGGAATTATTTGCCCTACCCCCTACCCCCGAGCCCCATCGGCGTCATTTTTTAGGCCTTGCATCCACCTTAGCCGGGATCAGCACCCTTGGATTAAGCGCTTGCATGACCGTTAGCCCTAAAAAACCCGTTGTTGGCTTGGTTCTGGGTGCAGGCGCCGCACGGGGATTTGCCCACATCGGTGTGATTAAAGCCCTGGAAGCCCAAGGCATTTCACCTAATTTGGTGGTTGGCAGCAGTGCAGGTAGCGTGATCGCCTCCCTTTATGCCTCAGGCCTGAGCGGGAACGACCTCAATCGCATTGCGCTGACCCTAGATGAAGCAGCAATTGCGGACTGGGGGCTCCCATTTGCCGGTCGATTTGGTGGTCTGATTAAGGGGGATGCACTTCAGGCCATGATCAATCGGGAAGTAAAAAACCGGCCCATTGAACAGATGCGTATCCCTTTGGGTGTAGTTGCCACCGATTTGCAATCCGGCAAAGGTGTGCTGTTTCGTAGTGGCAATACCGGTATAGCGGTACGCGCCTCCTGCAGTATTCCGGGTGTATTTCAGCCCACCACCATTCAGAGTCGCGAGTATGTTGATGGCGGCCTTGTCGCACCAGTACCGGTGCAATACGCGAAGCAAATGGGCGCCACCGTAGTGATTGCAGTTTCGATTTCGAATGAGCCTGGCCAGCAAAATGCGAGCGGCACTTTAGGGGTTCTTCAGCAAACCATTAGCATCATGCAGCAGAGCATTAATAGTTACGAGCTGCAAAGTGCAGACATCGTGATTCAGCCAAAACTCCATCACATCGGCGGGGCTGACTTTAAGGCGAGAAGTGCTGCAATACTAGCTGGAGAGATTGCCACTCAAGAAAAAATAGCTCAGATAA
>JBIPON010000246.1:0-5580 GCA_044379065.1 Polynucleobacter sp.
ATATGCAGGGGTTCAATAACCATTTGTTTCAGCTAGCCAAGGTCAGCCGAGCTGCTGCGACAATCTTGTCCGGGTCCGGCAATAGCGCGCGTTCCAGAGCAGGTGCATAGGGCATCGGGATGTTGGGAGAAGTCACCCGTTTGATCGGGGCTTTTAGCGACGAAAACGCCTCATCCCCCACAACCGCAGCGATGTGGCTGGCAGCGCTGCAACGGTCGCGTGCTTCGTCGACAACCACCAGACGTCCGGTCTTCCGTACCGAAGCGACGATCGTGTCGGTATCGAGCGGCACCAAGGTGCGCGGATCGATAAGCTCGACCGAAATGCCGTCTTCGGCAAGCGCCTTCGCAGCTCTAATGGCATGATGGACGCAAGTGCCGATTGCAACGATCGTTATGTCGGAACCGTCCTGCATGACCGAGGCCTTGCCATAAGGAACTAGAAAATCAGGATCTTCGGAAACCTCGCCTGACGTCGCTCCACGTACGCGTGGAAGCAGGAAAATCGTCGGATTGAAACCGCGCAGGGCCGATTTCATGAGCCCCTTGGCATCGGCAGGTGTTGCTGGCACGGCAATATTGATTCCCCCGAGGTTCATGAACATCGGATAGGGGGTGTCGGAGTGCTGCGCTCCGGTGGACGTCCCAGCGCCGATTGCTGCAACGAAGGTTACCGGCAACTGTGCTTGCCCACCGGTCATCAGGCGCAACTTTGCTGCCTGGTTGGCGATGCCATCGAACCCGGTCAGCGCGAAATTGGAGAACATGAGGTGACAGATGGCGGGCGTACCCGCCATTGCGGCCCCGACAGCCATACCGGTCATGGCCGATTCAGAGATCGGCGTGTTGCGGATGCGGTTGCTTCCAAATTTGGCGTGTAACCCGCGCGTGTCCCCAAACATGCTGACTTCAACGTCTTCACCGAACAGAACGATCCGTTCGTTCCGTTCCATTTCTTCAAAATAGGCCGCATTGATGGCCTGGGTCAGTCTCATTTTAGCCATGTGTGCCTCACGGACGCTGGTCAACAAATACGGATGAAAGCACGCGCTCCATTTCTGGCGGCTCACTTTCATTGGCGAACTGGAGTGCATCGCCGACCTCAGCAGCAACTTTAGCCTCCAGAATTTCGAAATCGGCATCTGACATTGCCGACATCTCGGTAAGGCGTTTTACGAGCCGCGGGATCGGGTCGCGGGTCCGCCACTGGTCAATTTCTTCTTCGCTGCGATAGGGTGCCTGAAGGAAGCCGTCCTCAGCCTCGAGATGCCCGCGCAAGCGATAGGTTTTGGCCTCGATGAAACTAGGCCCTTCACCTTTTCGCGCGCGCTCAATTGCGATGCCAGCGCTAGTCCAGACGGCTTCTACGTCATTGCCATCGATCACTTCGGTCGGAATACCAAAGGCCCGTGCGCGGTCGGCGATCTCCCCTGCATTTACTGTGCCGGAAGCTGAAAATTCGGAATAGCCGTTGTACTCACACACCAGGATCAGCGGCAGCTTCCACAAGACAGCGATATTGAAGACTTCAGGCAAAATGCCCTGGCTGGAGGCACCGTCTCCGAAGAAAGCGACAGCGACATGCCCTTTACCTGCGACCTGTGCCGAAAGCGCTGCTCCCGCTGCTAGGCCTATACCGCCTCCAACAATACCATTGGCGCCGATCATGCCTTTGGACAAATCGGTGACGTGCATCGAACCGCCCAGTCCGCCGCAAGCCCCAGTCGATTTAGCATGGACCTCGGCAATCAAAGAGCGAGCTGAACCACCTTTTGCAAGGAAGTGACCATGGCCACGATGGGTACTACCAACATAATCACTATCGGAAAGATGGTTGCAGATTCCTACTGCAATAGCCTCTTGACCGGCGCATAGATGAACATTTCCTGGTAACTCGCCAGCGCGGGAGTCAGCTCCTAATTGTTCTTCTGTTCGGCGGATAAGCAGCATGCGTTCGAGCATGGCTCTGAGGCGTTCTGATCCTGGCGTGGAGTTATGACGGGTATCCGGATGGCTCATTTGTGTTCCCGAGGCGCTGCAACTGTTGTCGCTGCAGTGGCAGGGAATCCAAATTTGTGCAACAATTATTCATTCGGAATCAAAATATCTTTTGATAAATTCCTATTTATCAGAGATTTTTCTTATGTAATCTCAATTTTTGTTGTACAACTTAATCTCTGCGGTCATTCAGATCGAGCCAGATTTCTCGACATTCCTTACGGACGGATTCGACGTGTAGTCGCATGAGTAGTTCGCTTCGTGTCTTGTCTCCGCTCGCCAATGCATTGAACAGTTGCTCATGCTGATCGACCGATCCGGCATTCTCGGTCGCGCGGCCATGTTTAAGGTAGAGGCTCTGCGTAAAGTTTTCTACGCGAGCAGCAATTTCGAGCAAAATCGGGCTGCCCCCGGCCTGATGGATCAGCCGATGAAATTGGATGTTGAGCTCAAGAAACCTTTGATCATCCTCGGGATGAGTAGCAATGAGTTGCTTCTGCAGATCGAGGATCGATTGCAATTCAGTCAACTTTTCGGGTGTTATGCGTGTGGCAGCAAGGCCAGCCAGATAACTTTCCAGAAAGGCCAGCAAATCGAAGATTTCCTCTGCATGGGTTTCATCGACATCAGCAACATAGCTTCGCTTATTAGCGGCAATCGTCACCAAACCTTCGTCAGCCAGTCGCCGAATGGCCTGACGTACCGGCGTCCGGCTTGTATTGCATAGTTCGCTAAGTTCCTCTTCTCGCAAATGTGAGCCGGGCAGGAACGTCCCACTCAATATGGCTTTTCGGATCGTATGATATGTACGTAGTTTGGCGGTTGGCAAAACAATTGTCCCTTGGCACTTGTTATAATCAACTATCCCTAGGTCATCTGAAAAATTGGTCAACAGGTTCAGAGACTGGCGACAACACTCTTGGTCTGCGTCAGTTCCTCGATGCCTTGGCGGCCTGCCTCCCGGCCCCACCCTGATTGCCGATAGCCGCCTGTAGGCATGGCTTCATCAAGCATAGCGTAGCAGTTTATCCAAACCGAACCGGCGCGGATTTCCGCTGCGGCGCGATGAGCAGTCGACAAGCTAGAAGTAAACACACCCGAAGCCAGACCATAAGGCGTGTTGTTGGCAAGCGCGATGGCCTCTTCCAGCGTGTCGAATGGCATCATGCACAAGACCGGTCCAAATATCTCGTCCCTAACAATGGAGGAATTGACAGATTTGGGAACGATCACCGTGGGTTCGACAAAGAAGCCTTCGCGAGCCAATCGATTGCCACCTGTGACAATCCGGTCCCCCCCCGCACGCGCGGCATCTATATACCGCATGACCTCGTGGCGTTGCCGCGCAGAAATAAGTGGTCCCAATTCCGTTCCCTGATCCAGCCCGTGACCAAGCTTCATTGCTGCTGCAATCCGGGCAACGCCCTCTACGGTGGCTTCAAAGATTCCTCGCTGCACATAGACCCTTGTGCCAGCAAAGCAGATCTGCCCAGAATTCATGAACACTGCCTCGGCAAGCGCTGGTATTGCAGATTTGAGATCGGCATCTTCGAAGACAAGGATCGGTGATTTTCCACCGAGCTCGAGCCCCACTCTTTTGAGATTGCCAAGCGCCAATCGCGCAACTTCCTTTCCGGTCGTGGTTGATCCGGTAAAGGAAATCATGTCGACATCCTGATGTGCGGCCAGATGCGCGCCTGCGATTGCACCCGTGCCGGGAACAATGTTGACAACCCCATCTGGAAAATCCGCCTCTGCTACTAGCTCACCCAAACGCAGAGCGGACAATGGTGTGAGCTCAGAGGGTTTGAGCACGACCGTATTGCCAGCCGCCACCGCCGGGCCGATCTTGGCAAGCGCCATCAAAGTGGGTACATTCCAAGGCGAGATGGCACCAACTACCCCAAGCGGCTCGCGCAAGGTGTAAGCGTGATGCGCTGGCCCGAACGCCCCTTGCGGTCGGCTGTCCGGCATAGAGATTACCGTCGTTGTGCCCTCGATCTTGGTGCACCAGCCTGCATAATAGCGTAGCGCTTCTGCCGGACCAGTGCCGCAGAGGAATTCGGCCAGGCCCAGCGGCATGCCCTCATTTAGCGTGTCCAGATAAGCAAGTTCATCGGCATTTTCCTCGACCAGTTCGGCGAGCTTCCAAAGGCGCTTGGCACGGTCGGCTGGAGGCATGCGCCTCCAGTTTGGGGATTCGAACGCGTTTCGAGCTGCGGCGACGGCGAGATCGATATCCGTCTCGGCAGCCAGGGCGGCTGTGCCAATGACCTGTTCGGTTGCTGGATCAATCAGTTGTTGAACGCCGCCGCTACCTTCGCTCCATTGTCCTCCGATCAGCATTGGACGGGATTTTTCGAGATAGTTTCGTACCTTGATTTCGGGTGACACTTTGTAACTCCAGGTAGAGAATTGGCCATTTCTGTGCACCATTTCCTGAGGAGCGTCAACTGTGGGTAGATCGGAATACCTATCCAGTATTCCTAAATATACGTCAAATTTTCCAGAAAAAGGCACAAGCAAGGTGAAGCAAACAAAGCCAATGTCGGTGCATTATTGTTGTACAATATTCACATCACTTCCTTGACCTATCATTACACCTCGCTTAGCCAATCGATCTCGGCGACAATGATGAAACCCAGGGGAGTGAACCGACAATGGACCAACAGAATGCCGCATTTAATCCGTCCTCGATCCGAGCCGTTGCCGCGGGCGTTTATATGGGGGTGATGGGAGGCGAGGTCTTCATCGTCCAGCCCGGTTTCGTTCAAGGCCTGGTTGAGCGCATGGGGTTCTCTGAGGAACAGGCCGGGTTCATAGCCTCGATAGAAATGGCCGGCTTTGCAACTATGACCATTCTGCTAATTTTTCTCACGCGGCGCTTTAACTGGCGGCACATGCTGGCTGCATGCATCGCCCTCACGGTCGCTGGTCAGGTTGGTTCCACGCTGACCAGCGACCTGACGTCATTTAGTGCAATGCGCTTTCTTGCAGGACTAGGTTGCGGGGGTATTGTGTCGATCGGATTTGCGGCAATAGGCCTGACTGACAAGCCGGACAGGAATTTTGGCATTCTGGTTGCATTTTCCGGCGTGTACGGCGCAATCGTGCTCGGGTTTATGCCGAGCCTTTACGAATATGCCGGTATGCAGGGGCTGCTCCTTTTCTTTGCTGCCTTTGCTGCGCTGGGATTTGCGATGGTAGGCTGGTTGCCGACTTCCGATGGAGCGCGCCAGGCGGGTGCCGAAGCACGAGTATCGTTTCCCGTTGTGCTGACCCTATCTGCGCTCGGCGCGATGTTTGCCTATTTTCTCGCACAGGGTGTCATCTGGACCTATCTCTTTCGCATTGCCATTTCTGGCGGTCTCTCCGAAGGTCAGGCTGCCTTTGGCCTTACGATTGCTCAGTTCGCGGGCATCCTCGGTGCCTTGATCCCATCGATTGTCGGTGCGCGGTTTGGGCGGGCGATCATGCTTGCAATTGCCATTTCGGCTGGAATCGTGCCGTTGCTGTTCTTCCTTTACGGATCGATCACCGCGTTGAGCTACGCAATTGCTGTCTGCGTATACAATTTTGGATT
>JBIPON010000109.1:0-5579 GCA_044379065.1 Polynucleobacter sp.
GATGTCGTGACCAGCGGAATCTAATTGGTATTCAGCAGTAAGATTGGATATCTAAAAAAACGATATAAGTAAACAAAGAAAGATAAAACTTAATGGAATTGAAAACTTATATGTGCCTGATCTGCGGTTGGGTCTATGACGAGGCTGCTGGCTTGCCCGATGAAGGGATTGCACCTGGAACCCTCTGGAACGATGTGCCCATGAACTGGACTTGCCCTGAATGCGGCGCCCGCAAAGACGATTTTGAGATGATGGCCATTTAAGTTCTAAAGCAAAATACACCTTAACAAATAAAACGAATGAGAATCACATGGGCTTAAACGAAACCGTATTCGAGCGTGCACAAAAAACCATTCCGGGTGGCGTGAACTCGCCTGTTCGTGCATTTCGTCAAGTGGGCGGCGCCCCGCGCTTTATTAAGAAGGCACTGGGCCCGCACTTTTGGGATATTGAAGATAAGCGCTATGTGGATTTGATCATGTCCTGGGGCCCCATGATCGCTGGACATGCCAATCCAGAAGTAGTAGAAGCAGTGCAGCGAGCAGCGACCCTGAGTTTTAGTTATGGCGCCCCCACCGTCGGTGAAATCGAATTGGCTGAGCGCATTTGCGCCATCATGCACAGTGTCGAACAAATCCGCATGGTCTCGAGCGGGACGGAGGCGACGATGAGCGCCCTGCGTTTAGCACGTGGTTATACCGGACGTGACTTAATCATTAAGTTTGAGGGCTGCTATCACGGCCATGCGGATAGCCTCTTGGTAAAAGCAGGCTCGGGCTTACTTACCTTTGCCGATTCAACCCAAAATGCACCCTCATCGGGCGGCGTTCCACAGGACTTAGTCAAACACACCTTAGTGCTGCCCTACAACGATACGGCCGCGATTGAAGAAACCTTCAAATTACATGGCGATCAAATTGCGGCGGTGATCATTGAGCCGATCGCTGGGAATATGAACCTCATTAAAGCCAAGCCGGAATTTTTAGCAGCGATTCGGAAGTTAACCCAGCACCATGGCAGTGTCTTGATTTACGACGAAGTCATGACGGGCTTTCGGGTGGCACTGGGCGGAGCACAAAGCTTACAAGGCATTACGCCCGACCTCACTTGCCTTGGTAAGGTGATGGGCGGCGGTATGCCCATGGCAGCCTTTGGCGGCAAAAAAGAGATCATGCAAAAGTTAGCCCCCATAGGTAATGTCTACCAAGCGGGCACCTTGTCTGGCAATCCGGTTGCGGTTGCGGCCGGCATGAAGACCTTAGAGATCATCTCGCGGGATGGCTTCTTTGATTGCCTTGGCGGTCAAACCAGTAAGCTGATGGCGGGCCTGAAACAGGCAGCAGATGCAGCAGGCATCCCATTCTCAACCGATAGCGTGGGCGGGATGTTTGGTTTTTACTTCACCGACCAAGTCCCCACCTCATTTGATGCGGTCACCAAGAGCAATATCGATGCGTTTAAGGTGTTCTTTCATGCGATGCTGGATGAGGGCGTCTACTTGGCCCCATCGGCCTATGAGGCGGGCTTTACATCGATAGCGCATGACAATGCCGTACTGGATGAGATCATTACTGCATCAAAAAAAGCGTTTGCACTTTTAAATCGGAATAGTTAAAAACGCGTTTTTTCCATCTTCCCGAACTTCAATGCAGTCATCTTGTAATGTATAGCTAAAATACGCAGCATGACGTGGGCTGGACAGAACTTTTGAATTCAGAATAGCGATTGTGTCTCCGCGCAAATACCGCGCGGAGCGGGTGATTAGACCTGGATGACCCTCGTGATGGATGCGTGCCCCCACTCCTTGACAATAACGATAGTCGTCTCGATTCAATAGTTCTGGAAAAGCCAATACTTTTTCTTTCAGGTTGATTAGGGCTGCATCACAGCGAACCCAATACACGCGTCGCTCAGAAATAACACCTGCTTTATTAAAACCAGCATCGCTTAAGAGGCCCGCATACCAGTGGTGAGCAGACTCATAGATACTAGTTTTAATGGAGTCTGCTCCATACCAAACACCATGCGACCCATCGGAATAACGACTTTTACCCCAGTTACTAAAAGGGTAGGCAATGGCGCTATCAACCATTGCTCGCTCAAATGGCCTATGAATAATTGGCAAGAGCGAATCAAATCCCGGCAGCTTCATTTCGAGCTCGACTTGCTCCGCTATATGCCAATCATCCTCAGAGCCACTTAAGTCATCAAAGACGTGTTGACTCTCGATGAATCCAACAATATTTCGTGCCAAGTCGTCATGAACGTCAATTAGCGCCAAGCCGGTAAACAAACGATCCATCAAATACCTCTGCTGCGGTCAAGGTAGGAACGAATCATGAGTAAGCCGATAAAACCAAATTCTTTGACAAGTTCAACTGGAGTCCGGTTCTCAAATGCTTTGTTTTTGGTTTTCATCCAGCCGTACAGATACTCTGGGTTACGCGGAAAGAGCAGCCGTAGGTTTTTATGTATTCCGAGTAAGTGGCCCACACGGTCATATTGATCTTGGCTGCCACCAATGGGCTCCCCTTGCCTGTAACGGCTCAAGGCAGCGCGATTGGATGGGGCAAGCCCAAGCAAAGCCAATTGATCTTCCGTGGGCAAATCCCAATGATCCAGCAGTTGCATCACCATTTTGGCTAATGCACCACGGTCAATGGGGCGGTCCTTTTTGGAATGGGCCAGCATGAGGCAGTCCTATTAATTGTTTTATAAGTAACTTATTATGTTTTGATTATAACAATTAATTGACCTAAAAGAGGAATTTTTGCTAAACCCCTACATCCGCAAGGGATGATCATAGCCCGCTACCTGCACGACGCGGTATTTGCTTGAACGACCCTTCGTAGTTGAGTCCGGAATTTCAATGGCAGTGAGTTTGCCGCCCCAGACGCAGCCGGTATCAAGCCCGCTGACATTGCGCTTCTGAATCAATCCAAGCGTAGACCAATGCCCAAAAATGATGTGGGTATTTGCGGTCTTGCGCTGCTTCACTTCAAACCACGGTAGGTAGCCATTCGGGCTCGCCTCTAATCCCTCTTTGCTCTCAAATTCCATTTGGCCTTTGGGCGTGCAAAAACGCAGGCGCGTTAGGGCATTGGTGATGACGCGCAGGCGATCATTTCCTTTTAAGGAGTTACTCCATTTGGTCGGTGTATTGCCATACATCTCAGCCAAAAAGCGTTTGTACGATGATTTGCGTAGGGCTTTCTCTACTTCATGGGCGTATTCCAGGGTTTGGCTTACATCCCAATCGGGCAGCACCCCTGCATGAACCAGTAAAGCATGTCCATTACTCAGTGCCATCGGGCGATGGCGCAGCCAATCGATCAGTTCTGCTCGGTCTTTGGCTTTTAAGATGCCATCAAGGGTATCGAGTGGGCGCGATCCCCTTAGGCCCGCATCGCGCGCTAAGAGATTGAGGTCATGGTTGCCAAGAATGCATTCGGCAATACCTTGCTCTTGCATTTTTTTGAGGCGACGCAATGTCCCTAGGGAATTTGGGCCTCGATTGACGAGGTCGCCCAAGCAAATGAGTTTCGTTTTCTTGGGCAGTTTGGCAATCAGTGCATCCAGCTGCACTAAACAGCCTTGCACATCGCCGATAGCGTAAACGGATGACATAGGTGAAGTGTAGTGGATAAAAGGTTAATCGTTTAACCAGTAAATCAATCAGGAGTACTTACTTTCTTCACCACGCTGTACCTTACCAAGGTCTCTTTGCGGGCTTCGTCATGATTCACGATGGGCAGCGGGTAATCGCGGCCGAGCAAAATGCCAGCAGCTTCTAATTCAATATGGCCGGCTTCCCATGGTGCATGAATGGATTTGTCGGAGAGCTTTTCTAAAGCCGGAATGTAGCGACGAATGAACTTACCTTGCGGATCAAAGCGCTGCGATTGGGTGGTGGGGTTAAAGATGCGAAAGTACGGCTGTGCATCGCAGCCAGAAGAAGAGGCCCATTGCCAGCCGCCGTTGTTCGACGAGAGCTCAAAATCATTGAGGTGTTTTGCAAAGTAGGCTTCACCCAGTCGCCAATCGATACCCAAGTCTTTTGTTAAGAAACTCGCCACAATCATGCGAAGGCGATTGTGCATATAGCCGCTTTGATTGAGCTGGTGCATGGCAGCATCAACTAAAGGATAGCCGGTTTTGCCATCACACCAGGCCGCAAAGCGTTTCTTGGCAATAGCGCCACTCTCCCAAACGATGCCATCGTAATCGGGCTTAAAGGCAGCGCCGCTGGCGAGGCGAGGGTGATTGGCCAAAATCATGAAATAAAAGTCGCGCCAAATCAGTTCGCTGAGCCAAATGGTGGCGCCCATGCTGCCAGCCAGCATCCGCCGATGGGCTTCCCTTACCAAGCCCCGAATCGAGAGCATGCCAAAGCGTAAGTGGGTAGATAAATAACTCACGCCCTTAATGGCTGGAAAATCCCGGCCAATTTGGTATTGATCGATGCGCTTCAAAAAATCTTCTAAAAAAGACTCGCCACCATCCGAACCCGGGGGTAGGTAGCTTTCAATACCGGTTGCACAAAAGCCCATCGACTCGAGCGACGGAATGCCTAAATCCAGTTTTTTTGGAATGGCTGCAAATTGCCCTGGCCTTGCCTTGCATGCATGCGGCGCAAGATCACTTTCATTGAGGTGCTTAAGCCAGGCATTTTTATAGGGCGTAAATACCGAAAATACTGTGCTTGAGTTGGTGAGGACTTCCTTCTTTTCAAAGATCACTTGGTCTTTGAAGGACTCAAAAGTAATACCTTGCTTTTCAAGGACCGATGCAATTACGGCGTCGCGCTCAATTGCGCTAGGCTCATAGTCGTGATTGACCATGACGCACGAGACCCCAAGTTCACTTGCTAGTTTGGGGATGCATTCGGTGGGTTTGCCATATCGAACGATGAGGCCACCACCCTGTTTGCGAAGCGCTTCATCGATTTGACTTATCCCTTGCCAAATAAAGTCGACTCGGCGATCTGCCGTGAGTGCAGTACTTTTGCTGTCCTTTAGGAGATCTAAGATGGTCGTATCAAATATAAACACGACCCAAACCGTTTTGCTTAAAGCAAGCGCATGGCTCAGCGCGGCATGGTCATACAGGCGTAAATCACGGCGCAGCCAAACGAGACTTGCGGGATGGGAATGCGTGGAGGTGGGGGTATTCGATAAAGCCATAGGCGCTATCTTAGGGCTTAATCCGAATTAGGGTGAAACTTAAGCAAAGTAGCGGTCTAAGATCCCCAAAATAGCTACACCTGAAATCAAAATACCGCCCAGCTTGTAGACTAATTTATGTTCAATCACGCTTAGCTGCGTATGAATGCATTGAATATCGATCCGAAGGGCATTGATTTCATGTTTCACTTCTTGCATTTGGGTTTGCGTCGCATAGTGTTCGTGGTGATCATTCTCGTAAATGCTATCCAGGATCGCTTTTGCCTGAGGCTCAGTAAACCCACTGGACTGTAAGTTTTTAATAATGCTTACGGGACGATGGATCATGAAATTTACAACGCTTTTTTCTAGTTAAGTAGATAGTCTGAATGTTCAAGCATTGGTGCTTTCACTTTA
>JBIPON010000110.1:0-5553 GCA_044379065.1 Polynucleobacter sp.
GACCGCACACACGCGATTATTGAACCGATGCTGACCGACCAATGGTTTGTGGCGGTGTCTAAGCCATCCCAAGACAATGCGTACAAACCAGGTGCATCCATTGCAGATGCCGCATTACATGCGGTCACCAGTGGCGACATCAAATTAGTTCCCGAAAACTGGAACAGTACCTACAACCAGTGGTTAGAGAACATTCAGGATTGGTGTATTTCGCGCCAATTGTGGTGGGGTCATCAGATTCCAGCATGGTATGGCGATGCTGGGCAAATTTTCGTGGCGCGATCCGAAGCCGATGCGAAAGCAAAAGCACTGGCTGCTGGCTATACCGGCGCCCTGACGCGCGACCCCGACGTTCTCGATACCTGGTTTAGTTCTGCCCTGGTGCCGTTTAGTGCGCTGGGCTGGCCAAAAGAAACGCCAGAGCTCAAGCATTTCTTGCCCTCCTCGGTATTGGTTACTGGCTTTGACATCATTTTCTTTTGGGTAGCTCGCATGGTCATGATGACCTGCCACTTCACGGGCAAGGTACCGTTTCACACGGTCTATGTCCATGGCCTCGTACGGGATGCGGAAGGCCAGAAGATGAGTAAGTCCAAAGGCAATACCTTAGACCCAATCGACCTGATTGATGGCATTACGCTTGATACCCTCATCGACAAACGTACTACCGGCCTGATGAATCCAAAGCAGGCGGACAGCATTGGCAAAAAAACACGGAAAGAGTTCCCAGACGGCATACCTGCTTTTGGTACCGATGCGCTGCGCTTTACCTTTGCCTCGCTTGCTTCATTGGGTCGCAATATTAATTTTGATCAGAAACGCTGCGAAGGTTACCGGAACTTTTGCAACAAACTCTGGAATGCTACTCGCTTTGTCTTGATGAATTGCCCTGGGTCAGATGAAGACAATGGCTTTGCCCCATGCAACGAGCAATGCGGCCCCGATGGCCATCTTGATTTTTCAGCAGCCGATCGCTGGATTGTGTCGGCCCTGCAACGCACCGAGCTTGAGGTTGAAAAAGGCTTTACGCAATACCGCTTTGACAATATTGCGAGCGCCATTTATCAGTTTGTCTGGGACGAATACTGCGATTGGTATTTAGAGCTCGCTAAGGTACAGCTGCAAACGGGCACGCCGGCGCAGCAGCGCGCAACGCGCCGCACCCTATTGCGTGTACTCGAAACTATTTTGCGCATGGCTCATCCACTCATTCCATTTATTACCGAGACTCTGTGGCAAACGGTTGGACCAAAAACCGGCAAGATCCTTGCTGAACAACTAGGGCAGTCGATTGCATTGCAGCCTTATCCGGTTGCACAACCCTCAAAGCTCGATGAGCAAAGCGAGGCGTGGGTCAATCAAGTCAAGGCGATTGTCGATGCTTGCCGCAATCTGCGAGGGGAGATGCAAATTTCTCCGGCGCAAAAAGTACCGCTGTGGATTTATGGCCCTGCCGCTTTCTTAGAAAAGACGAGTCCTTATTTGCAAGCACTTGCAAAACTATCTGAAGTGAAGATTTACAGTGATGAAGCCTTGCTTGAGCGCGATGCTCCTGGAGCACCCATTGCTTTAGTGGGTGATCTGAAGTTACTGCTCAAGATTGAAGTCGATATCGATGCAGAACGCATTCGCCTGCGCAAAGAAATTGACCGACTTGCCAATGAAATCAGTAAAGCCCGCAGCAAATTAGACAACGAGAGCTTTGTTGCGCGCGCCCCTGTTGAGGTGGTCGCGCAAGAAAAGCTGCGTTTGGCCGGATTTGAGCAAAACCACGAAAAATTGCTTGCCCAGCTTGATCGTCTTGGCAAAGCCTAGTTGGCAGGCTTGATCTCCGCTAGAATCAGCCCATTCTTTTTGTTTGATTGGATTTGCAATGACCGCCCCATTCTCTAAGCCAGTAAGTAAAGCCGTGTTCCCTGTTGCTGGCTTAGGCACTCGCTTTTTGCCTGCGACCAAAGCCAGTCCAAAGGAAATGCTCAATGTCGTGGATAAGCCCCTAATTCAGTATGCGGTAGAAGAGGCAATTGCGGCAGGCATTACTGAAATGATTTTTGTAACCGGTCGTAGCAAGCGCGCAATTGAAGATCACTTTGATAAAGCCTATGAGCTGGAAGCTGAGCTTGAGGCAAAAAATAAGCATGCTTTATTAGAAATCGTCCGCAGCATTAAACCCAGTCACGTGGATTGCGTCTATGTACGTCAACCGGAGGCCTTGGGCTTAGGTCATGCAGTCCTCTGCGCTGAAAAGCTCGTACGCGATGAGCCCTTTGCCATCATTTTGGCCGACGACTTATTGGATGGCCAACCGCCCGTACTGACGCAAATGCTCAAGGTACATGGGGCGCAACAAGGTTCTGTAATTGCAGTTGAAAAAATTGATCCTGCAAAAAGCAGTTCCTACGGTATTGTGGATGGTGCCGAGGTATCTAAAGGCATCTATCGCTTAAATGGGATTGTGGAAAAGCCACAGCCCAAAGATGCACCATCGAATTTGGCGGTGGTTGGACGCTATGTTTTATCGTCCTCGATCTTTACTCATATTCGGAACCTCAAACCTGGAGCGGGCGGCGAAATTCAGTTGACCGATGCGATTGCCGCACTCCTCAAGGAAGAGCCCGTATTTGCTTATGAATACGATGGTGTGCGTTATGACTGCGGTAGCAAGCTCGGCTATATGAAAGCCTCGGTTGAGTTTGCCTTACGCCACTCCGAGCTGGGCTCTGATTTCGCTGCCTACCTTAAAAACAGATCGTAGACCGATGCGCTTATCGGCGCTTGAGATAAAAAATCAGAGTATCGCCTTCGCTTGCGGTGGCAATGAGTTCATTTCCGGTCTGCTTCGCAAAGACCGGAAAATCATGAGCAGCGCCTGCATCGGTTGCTTTGACCATCAAAATCTGACCTGACTCCATATCCGCTAAGGCTTTTTTAGTACGCAAAATCGGTAAGGGGCAATTCATGCCAATCGCATCGATTTCACGATTGACTTCGGGGATGATGACTTCACTCATGTCCTGCTCCTCTTTCTTACGACTTACTTGCCTGAATAACCCACTCTTTAACACCTGCCAATGCAGCAGGCAGGGCTGATGGATTCGTACCCCCAGCCATTGCCATCTCTGGCTTACCGCCGCCTTTGCCGCCCACTTGCTGCGCGACGAAATTAACCAGGTCGCCCGCCTTGACACGACTTGTTGCATCCGCAGTAACGCCAGCAATCAAACTGACTTTATCGCCCTGTACCGAGGCCAATACAATCGCCGCCGTTTTCAGCTTGCCTTTGAGGGCATCCATGGTCTCACGCAGTACCTGCGCATCAGCACCATCCATACGAGCCGCTAAGACCATTAAGCCACCAATATCGATTGCTTGCGCTGCTAACTCATCGCCCTGGCTCGCAGCCAATTTGGAATTCATTTTTTCCAGTTCACGCTCTGCTTGACGCAAACTGTCTTGCAACTGCGTTACCCGCTGGGTTAATTCATGGGGATTGGTTTTTAGAGCTGCCGCGGCGGCATTGATGCGATCTTCCAAGGTCTGCAAAAAGTGAAGCGCATGGCGACCGGTTACGGCCTCGACACGCCGTATGCCGGCAGCGACACCGCTTTCCGACACAATCTTCAGGCTGCCAATGTCTCCCGTGCGCGACACATGGGTACCACCACACAATTCTTTGGATGTGCCAATCTCTAGGACGCGCACCGAGTCGCCGTACTTTTCACCAAAGAGCATCATGGCGCCGGTTTTTTGCGCATCCTCTAAGGCCATGACCTGAGCAGACGTCGGCTGGTTATGCAAAATTTCATCATTAACAATGGCTTCAATTCGGCGAATCTGCTCTTGGGTTACGGGAGCGTTGTGGGTAAAGTCAAATCGGGTTTTGTTGGCGTCAACCAAAGAACCTTTTTGCTGTACGTGCTCTCCTAATATTTCGCGCAAGGCTTTGTGCATGATGTGGGTAGCACTGTGATTACGCATCGTGTCAAAACGTTGCTGCGCATCTACTACGGCATTCAAGTGATCACCAATACTTAATTTACCCTCGAGTAATTCACCTTGGTGACCAAAAACATCCGCCTGAATTTTGAATGTATCGGCAACTTCAAAGCGGGCTGCATCATTGCGTAACTCGCCTTGATCGCCCACTTGTCCACCCGACTCAGCATAAAACGGGGTATTGTCCAAAACAACGACGGCAGCATCGCCCGCCTGAATCGATTGCACCGCGGCACCATCGACGTACAAAGCAAGTACAGTAGCTTTCTCATGGCGCAATCCCTCGTAGCCATGAAATTGGGTCGGCGCACCCTTGTATTCCAATCCTTGCGCTACTTTGAATTTGCCTGCAGCGCGGGCCTGATCACGCTGTTGTTGCATCGCCGCTTCAAAACCAGCTGCATCGACAGAGACATTCCGTTCGCGGCATACATCCGCCGTCAAATCGAGCGGAAATCCAAAGGTGTCATGTAGCCGAAATGCAGTTTCGCCATCGAGCGTTTTGCCGCCGCCAGCCAAAGCATCTTCTAGAATTTCCATGCCATTGGCAATCGTCTGGAAAAAGCGTTCCTCTTCTTGCTTGAGTACCGCAGCGACTTTTTCTTGGGCAAGGCGCAACTCAGGGTAAGCGTCGCCCATCTGCGCCACCAAGGCGGGAACCAATTGGTAGAAAAATGGTTTGCGTGCGCCCAATTTGTAGCCATGGCGAATCGCTCTGCGTGCAATACGGCGCAGCACATAACCACGACCCGCATTACCTGGAATCACGCCATCCACAATCACAAAGCTACAGGCACGAATGTGGTCTGCTATCACCTTTAGTGATGGGCTAGTAGCATCGCAATTTCCACCGCCGGCATTATCGACGGCTGTTTTAGCAGCTGCTAATAAATGTACAAACAAATCAATCTCATAGTTGGAATGCACATGCTGCAATACTGCAGCAATGCGCTCAAGACCCATACCGGTATCGACGCTCGGCTTGGGTAGTGGATGCATCACGCCCGCTTCATCGCGGTTGTATTGCATGAAGACGTTATTCCAAATTTCGATGTAGCGGTCACCGTCTTCATCAGGGCTACCGGGAGGGCCACCAGCTATTTCCGGGCCGTGATCATAGAAAATCTCCGTGCATGGCCCGCAAGGTCCGGTATCGCCCATCATCCAAAAGTTATCCGAGGCATAACGAGCGCCTTTGTTATCACCAATTCGGATAATTCGGTCCGCTGGAACACCAATTACTTTGTTCCAAATCTCGTAGGCTTCGTCATCTTCGGCATACACCGTGACCAGCAACTTTTCTTTTGGTAACTTCAATACTTTGGTGAGTAATTCCCATGCAAATGCAATGGCATCTTTTTTAAAGTAATCACCAAATGAAAAATTACCCAGCATCTCAAAAAAAGTATGGTGCCTGGCGGTATAACCTACGTTATCGAGGTCGTTGTGTTTGCCGCCAGCACGAATGCATTTTTGGGCCGAGGTGGCGCGCTGGTATGGGCGCTTATCAAACCCCAGAAAGACATCCTTAAACTGATTCATGCCTGCATTGGTAAA
>JBIPON010000111.1:0-5428 GCA_044379065.1 Polynucleobacter sp.
ATGGAAGTAATGAGCGTGGCACATCCCATGGCAATCACCGTGCCAGGGAGATACGTGCTGAATGCAATGCGGGTTTGAAGTCGCTTCCATGCAATGAGGAGCGCTAAGCTTCCAAGGGAAATGCAAAGCGCTGCTGGATTGATGGTATTTGCGGCATGAAATAGCGCAGGCATTAAATCAAAAAAGGATGCAGGGATTTTTTCCATTGAGAGCCCAAAAAAATCCTTTAATTGGGTCATTCCAATTAGTACAGCAATGCCATTGGTGAAGCCAATAATGACCGCGATTGGAATAAAGCGAACTAAGGTGCCAAGTCGAAATAAACCCATTAGAAAAAGAAATACGCCAGACATGGCGGTAGCTAGTAAGAGGTTAGCAACCCCAAAGCGCTCAACAATTCCAAACACAATAATGATGAATGCGCCGGCCGGCCCGCCAATTTGAACGCGGCTACCGCCCAGCAAAGAAATTAAGCTACCCGCAATAATGGCGGTGAAAATACCAGCCTCGGGCTTAAGTCCACTAGCAATGGCAAATGCCATCGCTAGTGGTAAGGCAACGATACCTACTGTAACGCCAGCAAAAATATCACGAACGAAGCGATTTTGGTTATAGCCCTGAAAGCATTCTAGGATTTTGGGCTGAAAAAACATGAACTAAATAATTTTCATGGACTTAAGCAATGCGGCTACCAACCGCATACGCCACAGAAGCACTGACTGCGGTAACAAAAGCACCCCAGACAATATCAATCACAGCTAGCCTTGCCGGAAATCCTTCGATCACTGCCAGGTTGGTTAAGTCATAGGTCATATAGCAAAAGAAGCCAAAGAGGGCGCCAAAGCCCAGCGCATACATGAAGGACTGTTTTGCAATCGCAGGGCTAATGACAAAGATTGTTGTGCCGAGGGCATACAGCAGGTAAAACGCCAGAGCAACCCAAAGCCGTGGCTCTGTAGCCATGAGCGCACCCATTTCAGTACGGTAGAGGTTTTTGGCAATGCCAAGTAGCCAAATAAAATCAATCACCAGGAAGGTGATTAAGAAACTTGCATAGATAGCCAGATACTTGATCAATTTACTCACCTTTATGCGATAGAACTAATTCGCTCATTATGATCTATAAGTATCCATTTACTGAAATCAGGAGTAGGATGAAATATCAATTGAATTGAAAAGGAGGGGCCATGTTTAAGCATCTATTAGTGCCGATTGACGGGTCCGATGTGACCAAAAAATCCCTTAAAAATGTATTGGATCTTGCCAAGAAAGATGGCGCCAGCATTACCTTGGTCTACGTCGCCGATCCAATGCCGCCGATGGTCTACTCGGATAGCAGTTTGGGGTATGGCTTTTCGCAAAAGGATCACAAAAAAGCCTGCGATGCCTTTGCTAAAAACCTTTTTAAAAGTGCCCTGGCAGTTTTAGGTGCAGGGGTGACGGTAAAAACACTGCATACCTATAGTCCCAGCTTAGCTGGTGGCGTATTGGCTGCAGCTAAAAAAGCCAAGGCCGATGTGATCGTGATGGCCTCGCACAAACGTACAGGAATTAAGGGAGTGCTACTGGGCAGTCAAACCAATGAGGTGATTGTGCACTCCAGCTTGCCTGTGATCGTGCTGGGATAAGCCTTACTTTTTCTTTGCGCTTGCTGCCTGTCGGGCGTCTGCAATATTGTCGGTAAAGGCCTTAGCTACCTCACCATCGGGTGGGACGAGCTTTAAGCCCCTTGCCCAGTATTGCTCTGCTTTAGCAAACTGACCTTCTTCATAGTAGGCCGTGCCAGCCAGCGCTAGCGCTTTAATGTTATTGGGGTCTAGCTCGAGCGCTCTCATGATCAGGCGCGTGGGCTCACCCTTAGCGCTTTGGTTTTGATAGGCCAAAAAGTCGGCGTAATCAATGGTTAATTGGGCATTATTTGGATTGAGCTCCATGGCCTTCTTGTAGGCTTTGGCGGCCTCAGGAAAGCGTTGCATCGCAGCGTAAGAGCGCGCCAGCATTTGCCAGCCTTCGGGATTATTGGGATCTTTCTCTAGGCGAGACGCCAACTGCTCAACCATGTTTTGGATGTCTTGTTGCGTCAGGGCGGGCTGCTGGGTCTGAGCCAGGGGATCGGTCGCTACTGGATTGCCAATCCAAAGATAGAGCAGTACGCTGCACACCGGCACGCCAATACCAATAAGGAGCGCTGGAAACAGAATGCGCTTGGGTTTAGCGCCTACTGGGGCTTGATCGGCAGCAATCGCCCGCTCTTCTAGTAGTAAGCGTTTTTCAATATCACGCTGCGCGTCTTGTAGTTGATCGGCGGCAATGCGGCCTTCCGCAAAATCAACATCCAGTTGACTGAGCTGGTCACGCAAAATAACAATGTTCTCTTCTTGCTCGCCTGTAGCTGCTACGGTTTTTTTTCGCAAGGGCAAGACCAAGAGGGCGGTCGCAATCGCAATCATGCCGATGGCAATGGCTAAGAAAGTCATCATGACCGATCTCCCGGTGAGGAATCAAGTAGTTTGCGGGCTCGGGATAAATCGGTTTGATCGAATTCTTCCGAGGCAAGGCGTTTATGCCGTAATCGAATTTGCTGGACCAAAATAAACATGGCAATCAGTAAGAGTGCAAATGGTCCAGCCCAAAGCAAAATGGTTTTGTAGCTCAGTGGTGGACGATATAAAACAAACTCACCATAGCGCTGTACCATGTAATCCAAAATCTCGCGATCCGACTTCCCCTCGCTAAGCTGTTTGCGTACTTGATTGCGCAGATCAACCGCTAATTCCGCATTGGAGTCGGCGATGGTTTGATTTTGGCAAACCAAGCAGCGCAATTCATTGGACAGGGTAATCACTTTTTTCTCGAGCACTGGATCCTCAGCAACTGGCCGAGCCTCTTGCGCGGAAAGCATTGCTCCTGGTACAAATAAACCGATCGCCAAGCAGGCGCTAGTCATAACAGATCGCAAAACAGATCGCGCTTGATACAGGCCTGGGTTTAGAGAGTGAACCATGGTTTAGCTATTGAGTTTCTGAATCAGCGGCAAGATCTTTTCTTCGATCACGCTTGGGGTTAATGGGCCGATGTGCTTAAGTCGAATCAAGCCCGCCTTATCAATGACGAAGGTTTCTGGCACGCCGTAGACGCCATAGTCAATGCCAACTTGCCCTTTGAGGTCGACAACGGATAAAGCATAGGGATTGCCATGCTCTTTTAACCAGCGGATCGCATCCTCTGGTTTGTCTTTGTAATCTAAGCCGAGCAGGGGTGTTGGTTGGGTTTTTGCAAACTGAACTAAATGCGGATGTTCATCGCGGCAGGCTGCGCACCACGAAGCCCATACATTAAAAACCCATACCTTGCCGCGCATGTCTTCTGGTGAGAAGCTCACATTTTCTTTGCCTAAAACCGGTAGGTTGAACGCAGGCGCACTTTTATTGATGAGTGGCGACGGCACTTCACGCGGATTCAGTTGCAGGCCCGCAGCCAAGAAGCCAAAAAAGACGACAAAAATTCCGATGGGAATCAAATACCGTTTCATTTGCGCTTCCGGTAGCGTCGATCCGTGATCGCTAAAAATCCACCCAAGGCCATGAATAGGCAACCACCCCAAATCCAATCCACAAATGGTTTGATATGAATGCGTACGGTCCACTCATTGGCGTTTATTGGCTCGCCCAGCGAGACATACAAGTCGCGTGTAAAGCCTGGATCAATCGCTGCTTCGGTCATTGGCATTTGACTGGCGTTGTAGACCCGTTTTTCCGGCGCCATGCGCGTGACTACTTTGCCGTTCTGGCTGACATCAAACACACCTCGAATGGCTTTGTAATTCGGCCCATCAATGGCTTGAACGCCTAAAAATTGGAAGTGATATCCACCGGCTTCAATGCTGCTGCCAATCGCCATACGGACGTCTTTTTCTGACTCAAAGCCACGAACGCCGGTTACGCCAATAATGAAAACCGCAACGCCGATGTGGGCCAGGAACATGCCGTAATAACTCGCCGGCTGAGCGGCGAGATTTTTAATCACACCGCGATCTCGATTGCTAAAGGCGCGCTCAACCAATTGGGTGCAGGTCGTTGCAATAATCCAGATTGCCAAAAACAAACCAAAACCAACCAGTGGAGTCCAGCTGCGCAGCACCAGCGGTGCAAGGATGGCGCTAATTACACTCACCGCGGCAGCCCACTTTAATTTATGCGCTAAATCAATCACGGGGGATTGACGCCAGCGTGAGATCGGGCCGATACCAATTAAGAAGAGGGCTGGTGTCATCAGCGGAACAAAAACCGCCTCAAAGTAGGGAACGCCTACCGAGATCTTTCCGAGGTCAAGGGCATCAAGCAGCATCGGATACAAGGTGCCGAGCAGAACTGCTGCAGTTGCTACCAAGAGCAAGACGTTATTACTTAGCAACATACTCTCGCGCGATACGGTACCAAAATCACCGCCAATATTGGCTTTGGGCGCGCGCCATGCAAATAGCAATAGCGAGCCGCCAACCACAATGGCCAAGAAGCCGAGGATGAAAATGCCGCGCTTCGGATCAGTTGCAAACGCGTGCACTGAAGTAATAACTCCGGAGCGAACCAAGAAGGTGCCCAGTAGCGAAAGCGAAAAGGCAAGGATTGCCAGGAGTGCAGTCCACATCTTGAAACCGCCGCGTTTTTCAGTAACGGCTAGGGAGTGAATCAATGCGGTACCAACGAGCCAGGGCATGAAGGATGCATTCTCGACTGGATCCCAAAACCACCAGCCGCCCCAGCCAAGTTCGTAATAAGCCCAGGCGCTACCGAGTGCAATGCCGATGGTTAAAAAGCACCATGCTGAGGTGACCCATGGCCGTGACCATCGTGCCCATGCCGCATCGAGCCGGCCGGAGAGTAGTGCGGCAATTGCAAAGGCAAAGGCAACCGCAGAGCCAACATAGCCCATGTATAAAAAGGGCGGATGAATAATCATGCCGGGATCTTGCAGTAAGGGATTGAGGTCTTTGCCTTCCAATGCTGCCGGTAGCATCCGATCGAGTGGGTTCGACGTAAGTAATGTAAACAAGAGCACGCCGATATTAAGTAAGCCCAGCACACCGAGTATGCGCGCAATCATTTTGATTGGCAGGTGCTTTGAAAAAATAGCAACTGCAATCGTCCAGCCAGCCATCATGAAGCACCACAATAAAATCGAGCCCTCATGGCTCCCCCACGACGCTCCAATGCGATACATCAAGGGCAGGGCAGAGTTGGAGTTTTGTGCCACATTGAGCACACTGAAATCGTTGTTGATAAAGGAGATGACGAGGCAGATATAGGAGACGGTCACCCACAGAAAGAGTGCCATAGCGGATGGTCTCGCTAAATTCATCAGGGCAGGCCGGTTGGTTTGCGCGCCAACGAGGGGAGCAATGCCCAGCACTAGCGCTGTCATCAATGCC
>JBIPON010000112.1:0-5403 GCA_044379065.1 Polynucleobacter sp.
TCCACTCATTTCAAATACTGCTGCTGTTATAGGGGCAAACGTAATGACAACTGCAGAATCATTCTTGTTTATTGATTTTATATCTACTTGCAATGGTATTAATTCATTAACTTAAATTGAGTCCGAAGGTAATTTTTCCGCATCTTCCACCGAAACTTGACCCGCCTCCAAATCGACTCCACGAGTGCTTTATTCTGGTGCTCAATCAAATACTGCATTAAGTCGTAGGTATCTACCCCGCCTAAATAGGCATCGGGTAGTAGCTGCAAAAATTCAGTGAGCTCGTGTGGATTCAGTACTTTGCCAAAGTTAAAAAACCCATGAAATCCAAAGGCAGGATGCCATTCAGTACGCTCTACTGCAAACTGCTCTGCGACCTGCGTTGACGCAAACTGAATGCCAAACTGATTCTCTAATATCGCTTTGTTATCGTCGCAGATACAAAAGTCTTCGGGGTGGCGCTTCGTAATCGCCGGGCTCTCTAGCGCCTCTAATAACTTAACTGATCTCAGTGAAAAGCCGCCATTGCCTACCGGGGTTTCTGGATGGTGGGGCCAGACTGCGCCAATGTAGTCGTATTGCAGAAAATCATTCGTCCATAGCAGAGGATGAAGAATGAAGCTATCCCACTGAATAATTAACACATGGGTGCCAGCAACGTACTGACGCAAGCCTGTGAGCAGTAAATCCGAATAGTCTTTAGTGGTTTTGATTGGCGGAGCCTGAATATACTCAACGCCCTGTAACCTAGCTACTTTTTGATTTGCCTGCTGGTTAACCCGCTGGTCTACCTGCAGTTTTTTTTCTTGATCTTCTGCCTGCTCTTCTGCTTGATTAATGGCTTGATCATCTAGCCGATTGCTCAGCTTAGCTAAATCTGTAATGAGTACCATCTTGCCAAAGCGAGCTTGTTGCGTGCACTTCTGCATCGCAAAATGCGCTAGGGCTGGATCTCTGGTTTCAACGCAGAGCAAGGTGACTGCAGATAAATCCAGTAAGGAGGTACTCATCAGGAGATGCTCATCCCAAGATGCGCATCAAGATGCGCAACTTAAAGTACAGTTTTTTGAGAAGTCGCTTGGTTGAACGCAAAACCCGCGAGGAAACGCTCTTATTGCTAGGACCATAGTCACCCCAGCTTTCCCAATTGGATTGATAGACCACCCCCAAGCAATCTTTAGCCAGGATTGCCTCGGTATAACCCAGTAGTTGATCTGCCCACAGCTGGTGCTCGTAGTGATAATGCTTAAAGAGCTGCTCTCGAGGGTAGATAGGAATAGCCCTGAAATTGATTAAGGATTCTCCATACCAGGTGAATTCCGAGCCGCACAGCTCGACCGCATCCAAAAAGCTCATGCCATTGGGCGTGAGGTAATTGCTATCCAAGGATTGCCATACCTTGGTGCTCCATAAAAAGGGAGCATAGCCAAAGTCATAGGTCACGCCTTCTCTACCCAAAGCCTGCCGAATGGGTACACGGTCATTTAAAAAATGCTGGCGGATTTGTTTAGGGCCAAAGCGATCGGTTGCTTGCAATACATCCCTACCCTCATGAATGATCGAATAGGGAATGTCGTCTTTGACAATAAAGTCGCGCTCATCAAAATCCCGAATAAAGACGCAATCCGCATCCAGTACCAAATAGTTTTCGGAGAGCCCCAGTCGCCAGAATTCCGACTTGATGACCTGTTGGCGCAGGCCGCCGCGGACTTGATATAACTTCGTTATATCTAATTTCGTGTTTTTCTCAAAAATCTCTTTTTCATTAAAGACCGTCACATCAAATGCAGAGAGGTGTTCTTTAAAGAGGGAAACATCTTCTTCGGGAACCGATACGTAAAACGGAATGTTGACCCTATTGTGTTTCTGAATACTCTGCGCCAATTTCACCGTTCGGTTTAAATCTTTTCGAAAGGTACAGCTGTACAGAACAAGATTGCGCACAGGTTGATTGGTCATAGAATAGGAATTAGCTAAGTGAATAAATCGATTGAAATAACAAGCGTGGTCAGTTTCATGCGGCTTTTGCCGTTTGCATGGATTCTATTAATTGTAAGATTCTTTGCGCTGCCTGATCGACCCCAATGGGCTTCCAGGTCAATTGCATGAGGTTTTTCTGCTGCCAGTCTAGCCAAATGCGCTCTAGGACCCCATCAATTGAGGCTGCATCAACGGCAGCGCTAATGTAGGCATTGCGCTCGGCCAGTAAGGCATTCATCTGGGGATTACGGTGGGTGATGGCCCAAATCGGCCTGCCCATCCAAAAGTACTCATACATCTTGGATGGAATGTATTCTGCGCACCACTCATCATCGCCGTGCAGCAGTAAAAGTATATCCGAGGCCTGCATGCGCTCGGCAATGCGCTCGCGCCCCGATTTACCGGTGACGGGATCTTTTTCAATCCGGCCATGTTCGATTACCAGATCTGCAAACCCATGCAGACTAATGGCATCTGCTGTTAGGGAGTCAACCTTGGCTCCGTACACATGTACCTGAATGGCATTGCGTGCTTCTGGATGGTTTTTAAAGAGAATGGGCAGTCGATTGAGGATCGTGGAAATGGAGCGGTTCTTGGCCAAGGAGCCAAAGTGACTAATTACCAAATGTGCTCCGTAGTGATGGGGCCGCATTTCTTTTACTCGTTCTTCTACTTGCTTTTTTTCTTCCTGCTTAGTGGTTGAGTTTATTTCCTCGGCAGCTCCGGGCGCCTCTGCCCCCGGAATCACCATGACCCCTTTGGCATTACCCGGTTCATTTAAATTGGGATTGCGGAGTTTGGCGTAATGCACGGCGCCATCGGTAAACCACCAGGCGAGATCAGCATGTTTGCAGATTTGGGCTTCTAACCACTTTCGGAATCGAGCATCGCGATTGCTTGGGGTTGCAAACCCCAAATCGTCTGGGCTATTGCGGATAACGAGTGGATCATGTATCTCGGTTATCCAAAAGACACCGGTACTTTTTTTGAGCCACAAGGCAGCGAGCTGTGCAGACCAAGCGCCCGCGGTGGAATACACCACATCCACTTCTTTATTCTGAATTCGCTTTTTTCCATGCAAGTAGGCAGGAATAGCCCAGGACCATTGACTAGATAGGCCGAGCAGCATTCGCTCTAAGGCAATGAATGGCGCCAGTAAGACGGAAACGGTAGTTGTCACCACTTTATAGAGTAGGCCCCGACCGTATTGATTAGCAAACCAATGCCGAAAGTCAAAGCGAAAAGCAGCTGGCCCCCAAGCTAAAAATTGATAGTGCGAAAAGCGGGTGTCTTTGATGCCAGTAATGGAACTAAATACGGTAGGCTCAACCCCAGCCTCTAGAAAATAAGGAATCTTATCGGTAATCGTTTGACTCGCCGCCCGTCCATCCATATTGAATGCGTGCGACAGAATGAGCCAGCGCTTCTGCTGGGTGATCTGCGGTAATGGATCCGTCACTGTTTTAATTTTGTGTTTTTAATCGTGCGCTTTTAATTGCCCGCCACAATCGACATCACAGCCATGCGCACTGCAATGCCAAAGGTCACTTGCTTGAGAATGACGGATTGCGCGCCATCGGCGACTTTGGAGTCAATCTCAACACCGCGGTTCATCGGGCCAGGATGCATGACAATCGCATCGGGCTTGGCTAAAGCGAGGCGCTCTTCAGTTAAACCAAACTGCTTAAAGAAGGCATCTCCCTCAGGAACCTTGCCAGCCTCCATGCGTTCTTTCTGAATACGCAGGGTCATCACCACGTCGACGCCGCGTAAGCCCTCTTCCATGCTGTGAAAGACCTTCACGCCCAGCATATCCAAATCATTGGGCAATAGGCTTTCTGGGCCAATCGCACGGATATCGGTACAGCCCAGCGCTGTCAGCGCATGAATATTGGACTTGGCTACCCGGCTATGCACAATGTCACCCACAATCGCCACCTTAAGCTTACTAAAGTCGTTCTTGAAGTGGCGCATGGTGTACATGTCGAGTAAGCCCTGTGTCGGGTGCTGATGGCTGCCATCCCCCGCATTAATCACATGCACATAAGGTGGCACATGATTGGCAATCTCAATAGGGGCACGCGAGACGCTGTGGCGCACGACAAAGATATCGGCCTGCATCGCAATCAAGTTATCGATGGTATCAATCAGACTCTCACCCTTGGTAGTGGACGAGGTAGAAATATCCAAATTAATGACGTCGGCCGATAAGCGCTTAGCGGCAATCTCAAAGGTGGTACGCGTGCGAGTGGAGTTTTCAAAAAAGAGGTTGAATACACTTTTGCCGCGCAGCAGTGGCACTTTTTTTACTTCACGCGCTGGGTCGGTCACACTAACAAACTGCTGAGCCGTATCCAGAATATGCAGGATCTGCTCTTTGGGCATACCCTCTAAGGTCAGTAAATGAGTGAGCTCGCCCGCTTCATTAATCTGGTTAGCCTGATTTGTCTGGTTGATCTGTGTAGTCATACCCGCTCCTCCAGAACAAAGCGGAATTGATACGTGCTGTTTTGGCCTTGAGGAATTTTTTCCAAGGCCAGTATCTGGTGGTCTGGCACACTCACGTGCTCACCCACAAAGTCCGCGGCGATGGGTAACTCCCGCTTACCGCGATCGGCGAGTACCATCAGCTCCACACTGGCTGGGCGACCAAAATCAAATAATTCATTTAGGGCGGCGCGCACCGTTCTGCCGGTCAGCAAGACATCATCAATCAGTACGATGTGTGCGCCAGCCACCTCAAACGGGAGATGGGTAGCCATACTGTCTGCTGAGCGCATTGCAGCCAAACCCTTTTCGGCATAGTCGTCCCGATGAAAGGCGACATTGATCACGCCGTAATTTGGCAAGCCTAAATCACGTGCCAAGCGCTCTGCAATCCAAGCACCACCAATCGCTAAACCGGCTAGCGCCAATGGTGGATTCGATTTGGCTATTTTGGTTTGCAGATGGGCTAGCAGCTTTTTGTACAGTAACTCGGCGTCCATCGTGGCGTCCTGAAAGGGTTTATATCGTGCGCTGTTGTGCTGGCTTGCAACTGCTTAAAGGTTTACATCTCTCTGCTGCATTTCGGCTTCAGCACACAAGTGCATTAATCCTTATTTTATTGTGCTGGGCGATACATAGTAGTTTTTTGACGTGAAATAGCAAAAAGTCCCTGTAGAGTAAATACATGTATTACATTCAATACATGTGATACAATCATGTCAACTTTAAAAAAAGGGGGCTATATGGCTGTTTCACTTCGGCTTGATCGTGAGATTGAGCAAAGACTGGATCATCTTGTCGCCACGACGGGCAGAGCGAAGTCTTATTACCTACGCGAATTAATTCAGAATGGGCTCGATGACCTTGAAGACTTTTACCTAGCCGACGCAACCATGGAGCGTGTGCGCAAAGGTACTGAAAAGGTGCTGAACTCTA
>JBIPON010000113.1:0-5389 GCA_044379065.1 Polynucleobacter sp.
CCGGAAATAGCAAGACGCGATTATCAAAGGCTTCGCACATGTTGTTCAGGTTGATGTCAAAGCTTTTGTGCCGAGAAAACAAATTGACCGTTAAGACACCAGGCGACTTCAGCAAGTTGTAACAGCCCTTGTAAAAGTCAAGGGAGCTAGCCGATGGACCATCGCAGATAGCGTCGTATAGATCGACTTGCAACGCATCGAAGCGATTATGCAATTGAGCATCATGCACAAATGCATGTGCATCGATTTGTAGGGTCTTGAGGCGCCGATCATCGTCCGGCGTAAAAAACATACTGCGCGCAGCAATAATGACAGCCGGATTGACTTCCACTACCGTGTTTTTGACAGCCGGGCAATGCAGGTGTGTAAATTTGGTTAATGCGCCGGTACCAAGACCCAATTGGGCGACTTGCATTCCGGGCTTGGTCTCTAGAAACAAAAGCCAAGCCATCATCTGTTGGTTGTACTCAAGGTAGATTTCATTGGGGTCGCGTATGCGCATCGCCCCTTGAATTAATTCCGTTCCAAAATGCAAATAGCGAATACCACCCGACTCAGAAAAGGTGACTGGCTCCATCAACATGATTGCACTACGCTACCCAGCGACGGGCATTACGGAATAAGCGCATCCATGGACTAGCCCCGTCTAGGGTTTGTTGCCAATCACTTGGCGACCAACTCATCTGCGCTGTGCGGAACACGCGCTCGGGATGGGGCATCATCACCGTAAAGCGACCATCGGCCGTGGTTACACCAGTGAGACCGCCTGGGGAGCCATTGGGGTTCATCGGATAGGTTTCGGTTGGATTGCCGCGATGATCGACAAAACGCAAAGCGCTTAAGCCTTTGCTTTGCAATGTTGCTAAATCGCCCTGCTGACTAAAGTTGGCAAAGCCTTCGCCATGCGCAATCGCAATCGGAATCTGGCTACCTTCCATGCCTTGCAGCAGAATGGATGGCGACTTCAGCACCTCTGCCATTACGAGCCGAGCTTCGTATTGCTCCGATTGGTTGCGGGTGAACTTGGGCCAGGCATCGGCTCCAGGAATAATCCCCGCCAGGTTACTCATCATCTGGCAACCATTGCAGACACCCAGAGCAAAGCTGTCCACCCTATTAAAGAAGGTGGAAAACTGATCACGCAATTGCGCATTAAACAAAATGGTTTTGGCCCAGCCCTCACCGGCACCGAGGACGTCACCGTAACTAAATCCACCACAGGCAACCAGACCACGAAAGTCGGCTAATTTGGCTTTACCGGAAATTAAATCCGACATATGAACGTCGTAGGTATCAAAGCCAGCCCAATCCATGGCATAGGCCATTTCCACATGGGAGTTCACACCCTGCTCGCGCAAAATGGCCATTTTGGGGCGGGCACCTGTATTTACAAATGGGGCAGAGACATCGTCCGCTACATCAAATGTCAGTTTCGGTGTCAAGCCTGGATCGGTGATGTCGCCCAGCAAACCATATTCACTATCGGCACACGATGGGTTATCACGCAACCGAGCAATTTGCCAGCTGGTGCTTTGCCATGCTTTATGAAGCACCTCGCGTGGCTCTGCATAAATGCTTTTCGCATCACGCCAAATCTCAATTCGCCCGGTGGTGTTTGGTTTACCGATTACATGGCTGCAGGCACTGAGGCCAACCTTACGCAATACCGCAAACACGGCATCGCGATCTGCGCGCCGAATCTGCATAACGGCGCCTAGTTCTTCATTGAACAGGGCTCGAATCGTTTGCTCATGGCGGCGCCCCGATACTTGCTGTGCCCAATTTTTCGCATCCCCATAATCCGGCTCTTGATTTAAATCGACCGCAATCATGTCTAAATTTATCGAGATGCCACAGTGCGAAGCAAAGGCCATTTCGGCAATAGTGGCTAAGAGCCCGCCATCCGAGCGATCATGGTAGGCCAAGAGTTGGCCCGCAGCGCGCAATTCGATGATTGCACTTGCAAGCGCCTTGAGATCATTTGGATCATCTAGGTTCGCCGCAGTTTTGCCGGATTGATTTAAAACCTGAGCCAATATGCTGCCAGCCATGCGATTTTTACCGCGGCCCAAGTCAATCAAAATCAGTTCAGTCTCGAGGGGCTGCCCACGCTCCTCCCGTTGCAAAAGCGGTGTACTGGTTTTGCGTGCATCGGCTACCTGCGCAAATGCTGAGATCACCAAGGAAACCGGCGAGATCACTTTTTTAGTGATGTCCCCATCGCGCCACTCGGTTGCCATCGATAAGGAATCTTTCCCTACCGGAATCGATATACCCAATGCAGGGCACAATTCCATACCGACTGCCTTTACAGAATCAAAGAGTTTGGCATCCTCGCCCGGCTTACCGCAGGCCGCCATCCAGTTGGCCGATAACTTCACCGTATCAAGCCCACTAATATCAGCTGCCAATAAATTAGTAAGTGCCTCACCGACTGCCATACGGGCTGCTGCAGGCGCATCGATCACAGCGATTGGGGTACGCTCACCCATCGACATGGCTTCGCCGCGATAGCCCAGATAGTCCATCATTGTCACGGCGCAATCGGCCACGGGCACTTGCCATGGGCCAACCAGCTGGTCACGTGCATTAAGGCCGCCCACCGTCCGATCACCAATGGTGATCAAAAATAATTTACTGGCTACGGTTGGCTGCTGTAACACCCACGCAATGCATTCCTCCAGCTTGGCGTCGGTGACATCGAGCTCAGTAAATTGTTGCTCAACATGAGTAACATCGCGGTGCATTTTGGGCGGCTTGCCCAGCAACACCTCCATCGGCATATCTATTGGGAACGCTGCATCTGAATGTGGCTGCTGCTTGCTATCGCCGAGACGCAATTGACGCTGAAGGGTAGCTTTTCCAACTACGGAGATGGGGCAACGCTCACGCTCACATAAAGCGGTCAGTAAATCCAAATCGGCTGCATCGATCGCCAATACATAGCGTTCTTGGGATTCGTTACACCAAATCTCTGCCGGACTCATACCGCTCTCTTCGAGCAGAATGCTTCGCAACTGAAAGTCGGCTCCTAGCCCGGCGCCATCCGCTAGTTCTGGGAAGGCATTCGATAAGCCACCTGCGCCCACGTCGTGAATGGAAATAATGGGATTGGCTTCACCCATAGCGCGGCACGCATTAATCACTTCTTGCGCGCGACGCTCGATTTCAGGGTTACCACGCTGTACTGAGTTGAAATCCAAATCAGCGGCATTACTACCCGTTGCCATCGAACTAGCGGTACCACCGCCCATGCCAATGCGCATACCTGGACCACCCAACTGAACCAGTAAGTGCCCTGCTTTGATTTCTTTTTTGGCTGTATGAATGGCGTCAATATTGCCGATACCGCCGGCAATCATGATGGGCTTGTGATAGCCATGGCGCAGGCCATTAATGGTTTGTTCAAATACTCGAAAGTAACCACCCAGAATCGGGCGCCCGAATTCATTATTAAAGGCAGCGCCACCGAGCGGCCCTTCAATCATGATCTGTAGTGGCGTCGCAATCCGTTCGGGCTTACCGTAGTGCGGCGCCTCCCAAGGCAAATTGATTCCAGGAATATTTAAATTAGATACGGAAAAGCCAGTGAGGCCCGCTTTGGGTCTACCACCAATGCCAGTGGCGCCCTCATCGCGGATTTCACCACCAGCGCCGGTAGATGCCCCAGGAAAGGGGGCAATTGCCGTAGGATGGTTATGGGTCTCGACCTTCATCAAGGTATGGGTCAGTCGCTGCTCTTTTTGATAGCGCTGATCAGCGCCCTGCGGTACCCAAGTTTGCGCTTCGCAGCCCTCCATGACGGCCGAGTTATCGGAATACGCAACGATGGTCCCTTTGGGTTGCAGGCGATGGGTATTGCGAATCATGCCAAATAAAGAAATATCTTGCTGCTCGCCATCAATGGTCCATGAGGCATTAAAAATTTTATGACGGCAATGTTCGCTATTGGCTTGGGCAAACATAATCAGTTCAACATCGCTGGGGTCACGGCCAAGACGTTTAAAGTTCTCGGCAAGATACGTAATCTCATCTTCCGAAAGCGCAAGCCCTAACTCTGCATTGGCTCTTTCTAAGGCGGCTTCACCCTCGGCCATCACCGGTATGCGCAGCAGCGGACGATCCGCCAGGGTTTGGTAGAGCGGCGCTACCGCATCGACGGAATCGACTACGGTTTCAGTCATGCGGTCATGCAAAGCAGTCAATACGGTTTGCTGTTGTTGTGTACTTAGATTGCTTTGAGCAGCCCAGGTGTATTGAATGCCGCGCTCAATGCGAAGCAAAGGTAGACCGCATTGATGGGCAATATCGGTGGCTTTACTAGCCCAGGGCGATACCGTACCAAAGCGGGGAATCGCAATCGCCTGCGATGGTTGTGGTGATTTACCTAGGCTGGCCAACCACCCTGTTTTCGCTTCTGCGCGAGTGAAAGGCGTGCCGTACGTTAAGAGGCCTTCCAAAACGACGAGTTGGGAATCATCCAGTGCGGTCTCTGACCAAACAAAATGCAGGTATTGCGCTTGTATGGCTGCTAGGGAAATGCCCTGCTCTGCAAGCGAAGCCAAAAGCCGCTGTTGGCGGAAGGCTGAGAGGGCATCGGCCCCAGGCAAACAACGAAAAAAAGACATTTGCCAATTATAAGGTTTGGGCTCAAAACCCCTCTATTTTTACTCTGCCAGTAAGGCTCCGGCCTGAAGGTGTAGCTGGCGAGCACAGCGACCTGCTAAAACCGCATCGTGGGTTACCAAAATCAGGGTCGATCCATTGGCTTGGTTTAGGTCAAATAAGAGGTCAATCACCCTGCCACCACTGGCTTGGTCAAGACTGCCAGTCGGCTCATCCGCAAATAAAATGGCGGGCTTACCGACAAATGCCCGAGCTAAGGCAACGCGCTGCTGCTCACCACCCGATAAGGTTTTTTGGAAGTGATTGAGGCGTGCGCTTAAGCCCACTTTATCAAGCCAATACTGCGCCTGCTCGCGGGCATCGCTCAGCGGTACACCGCGCAGCTCCAAGGGCAACATCACGTTTTCTAAAGCGCTGAGGTGCGGTATCAGCTGAAACGACTGAAACACAAAACCCACGTGTTTACCGCGTAGTTGGGCTCGGCCGTCTTCATTCAATTGGGCGAGATTTTCACCAACGAGTTCAACTACACCGCTGCTGGGCGTATCGAGGCCAGCCAGTATGCTGAGCAAGGTGCTTTTTCCTGATCCGGATGCACCCACAATCGCAACGCTTTCTCCGGCGCAGACGTTAAATGAAATGTCATGCAAAATAGTAAGCGGACCATCACTAGTATTGACCGACTTACCCAGCTGCTGAGCGTGCAGCACAGCCGATTGATTGCTCATAAGGAATATCGCTTGAAATTTTGCATTGCCACCAT
>JBIPON010000114.1:0-5388 GCA_044379065.1 Polynucleobacter sp.
CCTCAGAAAGTCTTCGTAACGCATGGCGAGGAGAAGTCCTCCAACGCTTTAGCGGAGGCAATTCAGCGCGAGTTACATTGGACTCACGTAACAGTGCCGGTACGCAATCAGATTGAGGATTGTCCCTAGTAATCTGACTACAATGGGTTTATTCCGACTGCATTGGATTGCTTATGGGCAATACGCTCCGCCGCACTACCCCCGTTAGCATTACTGACTTAGCAAAGCTTTCCGAGCCGAGCGCTGCTGTGCCAGGCTCGAGCCAAGCGCATGACTCTTACAAGTTTGCATACGACGACGATGCATTTTTATCCCGTCGCGAAACGCTGGGTATCCGTTTTGAACTGGAGCTACTAAAGCCCGATTTATTACTGCGCGAAATGGGTATCGAGAACACCGTCGTGGTCTTTGGCTCAACCCGCTTTTATAGCCCAGAGCGCGCCGCAGAAATGCTTCAAAAGGCAAGTACGCCCAGCGAAAAAATTGCCACTGAAAAAGCCCAAAAGGGCACTCATTTTTATGACTCTGCACGGCGCTTTGGCGGCTTAGTGGCGCAGTACAATCTAAAACAAGAAAGCAATGCCGATAAGCTCGTAATCTGTACTGGTGGTGGCCCCGGCATTATGGAGGCGGCCAATCGAGGCGCTTTTGAGATGGGTGACTTATCCATTGGTTTTAACATCAGCCTGCCGCGCGAACAAACCCCCAATCCCTACTTAACTCCGGGCCTGAGCGTACGCTTTCATTACTTTGCTTTGCGCAAAATGCATTTCATGATTCGGGCGCGCAGCATTGTGGTGTATCCGGGCGGCTTTGGCTCTTTGGATGAATTATTTGAGGTGGTTACGCTCATGCAAACCAATAAGGTCGAGCGCTTTCCGATTATTTTGGTGTGCAAGTCCTTTTGGGATGAGGTCTTGGGATTTCAAAAGTTAATTGACTATGGCGTGATTGATGCGGCCGATATGAAGTTAATTCATTTTGTCGATAGCGCTGAAGAGGCTTGGGACCACATCGCACAGTGGTACGAACTCAATTGAGTATGAGTGCCCCATGGGACGCAATTGTTGTCGGAGGGGGTGCAGCAGGGCTATTTTGCGCCGGCATTGCTGGTCAACTCGGTAAAAAAGTATTGGTGTTGGATCACGCTGCCGTGCTTGGCGAGAAGATTCGCATTAGCGGTGGGGGTCGCTGCAATTTCACAAATATCAATAGCACCCCAGCGCATTTCTTATCCTGCAATCCCCATTTTGTGAAGGGCGCATTAGCGCGCTACTCTTCCTCTGATTTTATTGGGCTAGTAAAACGCTATCGCATACCTCACCATGAAAAACACCAAGGCCAACTCTTTTGCGATAGCTCCGCGAAAGACATTATTGCCATGCTCTTTGCAGAATGCCAACAGGGCGTGGTCAGTATTCGCAATCCCGTTTCAGTAGAGCAAATACAGCCTGCCCATGGGGGCTGGGAAGTTAAAACCAATCAGGGTGTAGAGCGCGCTAAAGCCATCGTGATGGCTACAGGCGGACTTCCGGTACCAGCAATTGGTGCAAGTGACTATGCGCTGGACATTGCGAAGCAATTTGACTTGGCTGTTGTACCCGTGCGCCCAGCTTTAGTGCCACTTTCCTTTACATCGGATGAGTTTACGCACTTAAGTACGCTCGCTGGTTTGAGTGTACCGGTGCGCATTGCTGCTGGTACTAAGGCACAGCGTTATGGGCACGGTGACTTTCAGGAAGATCTGCTCATCACCCACAAAGGCTTATCTGGCCCTGCAGTCTTGCAAGCAAGTAGCTATTGGATTGAAGGAGAATCCATCGCAGTTAATTGGCTGGGCGCGCACGACGTCAAAGGTAAGCTGTTTAATTGTCATGCCTTATTTGATGATCCCGATAATCGCCTCAAGCAAACGGAAACGATCTTGGCGATGGTGTTGCCGCAGCGCTTAGCCAAAGCATTTGCAGAGCAGCAGTCGCTGCTTGGTCGCAAGTGGGCAGAGGTTGGTAAAAAAGATCGGCAAGCCCTGAAAGCGGTCTTGCAGCAGTGGACCGTGAAGCCAGCCGGCACCTTAGGCTGGAAAAAAGCCGAGGTGATGCTGGGCGGTGTTGATACCAAGGCGCTGGACAGTCAAACCATGATGGCGAAAGCGCATCCGGGCTTGTACTTTATCGGGGAATGCGTTGATGTCACTGGCCACCTTGGGGGCCATAATTTTCAGTGGGCGTGGTCTAGCGGCTTTGCCTGTGCCCAAGCTCTAGCGGCAGTTCTGGCCTAGCTGACCATTCGTGCCACGAGCCGATGTAATTGCGGACCTGTGGATAGCCAGCCAAACGCAGCGCCCAATACGTATTAGCAGAGCGGGCTCCGCGATGGCAGTAGGGTACTAGCTCATCATTTTCTCGAATGCCGCGACTGTGCAACAAATCCCGAATTGCGTCTCCCGATTTAAAGCGGCCGCGCTCTAAAAATTCAGACCAATGAATCCAAACCGCGCCAGGTACGTGGCCGCGGCGCGCACAACAGGCGGTGTGATCCAGGCCATCGTGCTCCAGCTCATCGCGCACATCAATTACTACGCGCTTTGGGTCACCCAGTTCAGTTGTAATCTCATCCGCAGATACAAAGCCAGCGCTATGGTGTTGAATTGCAAACTGCTGTGGGGCACTTAGTGAAGCTTTCGTGCTGATTGGGCCGCCACACTTCTGCCATGCATTGAGTCCGCCATGCAGTAAACGCACATTACGATGCCCGAGGTATTCCAATAACCAACACTCCCTGGCAACGCGGACCCCGGTATCGTCGTCATAGACTATTAAGGGTGTATTCAAAGTGATGCCAGCGGCGCCATAAAGCAGTGCCGCTTGATTAGCAAAGGTGTTCATGCCTTCCGGCTTGGTATTGGGGACAAAGTCATCGTAGGTAGAAACGGAAATGGCTCCGGGAATATGCCCTGCAGCATAGGCCTGCGGTGAGCGCGCATCAATAATCAGGCCATCTAGCCCCGTAAAAGAGGTTAGTAGAGTTTCGGGTTCGACCAAGAAAGCGTTGAGCGATTCATCGGCCTGAGAGATGGGGGTCATTGAAGTCATTCCCAAAGTGTACCGATCAAGATGAAAAAAAGGCCCTAAAAGGGCCTTTTGTTTCACTATCGGCTTAGTGCCGAACAGTTAACTTCGCCTTATTCTTGGCAAAAACTGGGGCTAGCCATGAATTGCGCTGCAAACTGGACGCCCATCACGCGGACATAGCGTTGCAGCATCTCCAGCGACGCAGGGTCAAGTAAATTGCTGGCAGGGATACCAGAAGCCTTGGTTTCACGAATCAGCAGGGCTACTTGTGCCCATTTATGTAGTCTTTTACGCATATTTATCTCCTATGAGGCAAATAACGCACTGACTTTTGATTAAGTTAACAAAAATTTTGATTTATTTTGAATTTATCTGAAAGGCTCGTATTTCATCATAAATGCACCAATTTAGTGCGTTTGGGGTAATTCCCAAAGGGCAAATAGCTACGGCCTAGAGGCCATCTATTGGGATAGTAAACTGGCTTGCAGTAATGCACTTATTGCATTGCCTTTTTAGATCCTTCATCCATTAGGAGTTCACTTGAAGAAAATTGCCCTTATCGCACTCTGCTCTACATTTGCAGCCACCAGTTTCGCCCAGGCGCCCGCTAAACCAGCAGCCTCATCCGTTTCCATGGCACCCGTTGCTGCAGAAGTGGTTGTCATGACGTCGACCGTTGATTCCGTTGATGTGAAAAAGCGCATCGTTACCTTAAAAGACGACAAAGGCAATACTGCAACCATGACGGTGGGCAAGCAGATCAATGACCTGGAAAAGGTCAAGAAAGGCGATTTGTTTGTAGTGGAGTATGCCCAAGCGTTGGCAGTGGGTTTGGCGATTGCACCTAAAGATGCCAAGCCAGGCGTTAGCGGAACACGTACCGTTACCATCGCAGGTAAGGGTGCTAAAAAGCCGTTTGAAGAAATTACCGATGTCATCATCGCTACAGCGAAGATCACCAGCATTGATGCTGCTAAGCGCACCGCTGTGTTGACATTACCAAGCGGTGAAAAGCAAACCGTGAAGGTCGATCAAAAAGTTTTAGGCCTTGAGAAATTCAAGGTAAATGATGACGTGGTTGTAGAGTACATCGACGACATGGCGATTGGTTTTGTAACACCGCCAAAGAAGTAAAGATGGATGCGCGCATCGCAGTGTGCGCTGCATAAAAACAAAAGGCCCGCATTGCGGGCCTTTTTATATGCTTACTGCTACATCATTTTGCGTTTGGAAAGAACAGCTGTTCGCCGCCAACCTTATACGAGGCAATCGTATCCTGGCCTTCTTTGGAAACCAACCAGCTGACAAATGCTTGACCTTCTGCTTTTTTCACATTGGGGAATTTTTCAGAGCTAACCAGCATCACGCCATATTGGTTAAAGAGTTTGGGATCGCCTTGAACCAAAATGGCGAGATCGCCCCGATTCTTAAATGAAAGCCAGGTGCCTCGGTCAGCCAAGATATAGGCGTTCATGCCCGATGCGGTATTCAAAGCAGGGCCCATGCCTGATCCGGTTTCTTTATACCAAGGCAGGTTTGCATTGACCTCAACCCCCGCGCCTTTCCAATACCGTAGCTCAGCCGCATGGGTACCGCTCTTATCGCCGCGCGAAACAAAAGCCGATTTGCTATCGGCAATTTTCTTGAGCGCAACTTGAATGTCTTTTCCGCCTGCAATTTTGGCGGGGTCTGATTTGGGCCCCAACAAAATAAAGTCATTAAACATGACCTCTTGCCGCTTATCCGAAAACCCTTGCGAGACAAATAGCTCTTCCGCTGCTTTGTCGTGGACAAAAACCACATCGGCATCGCCGCGGCGACCAATGTCCAGTGCTTGACCGGTACCCACTGCAACTACTTTGACGGCAATGCCCGTTTTATTGGTGAATACGGGAAGAATGTGACCGAATAAACCAGACTGCTCAGTTGATGTGGTCGAAGAAACCAAAATGCTTTTCTGGGCTTGCGCTGCAGTCGGTCCGCCTCCAATCAATAAACCAAAAGTCAATAGGGCAGCAGAGCCTAGCGTTGAGTATTTTTTATAAAGCGACATGGAATCATCCTTTTCAAAAGTAATTGGTATGATTCATGCTTCCATTGTATAAATCAATATGCAATTAATTACATATGAGCCGATATGAATATTGCAATTAAGCCTGTCCTCATGCTGGAGTCAGGAGGCAAAAGTCAGTCTTCCACTGATTTATCCTCCATCGCCATCCTTTTGCGGGAGGTTCAGCGGGGGAAAACCATTCAATCCGCAGCAGAGGCACTCGATGTCTCATATCGGACTTTATGGAATCAAATTAAGGTGGCC
>JBIPON010000115.1:0-5385 GCA_044379065.1 Polynucleobacter sp.
AACCCGCCGGTACTTGACTACGGCTAGTGAAGTATTCGCTTGGCACTTCGGTGCCAATCCCCACATCGACCCGAGCGACAACGACGTTATCGTTGGGATGCAAGCGAATCACGGGCCCGATCAGGCGCTTTTCAGAGATTTCAATCATGGTGTTAGTACCTTATTCCATTTGCAAAACATCGAATGCTGCCTTTAATCTGCGTGTGTATTGTGCGTTTATGGCCTTACTTTCTTCCGGACTCCATTTCCGAAAGCCTTCCCCTGCTTTGATGCCGGTTTTGCCCTCTGCCATCAGCTTAGCTAAGCTAGGGGGAATGGCATCGATATTCGAGAGCGAGGGGTAAATTTCCTTAGCGGCATTGGCCATGCCGTCCCATCCAGAAATTTCCTTCTGGGTCATTGGGCCAACTGCTGCATAGCGAAAGCCAAAGCTATAACGCACGGCATCGTCAATATCATCCGGCGTTGCGATTCCAGCATCTACTAAAGCGAGCGCTTCACGCATGAGTGCATGCTGAATACGGTTGGCTAAAAATCCGGGGATATCGCGCTTCACCAGCACAGGTTTTTTGTGAATCGATTTGTACAGTGCGCACACCTGCTCTGCTAGTACAGGATCGGTTTTTTCGCCCATCACAATCTCAACCAAAGGAACAATATCTGCCGGCATAAAGTAGTGTGCCCCCATCATCCGAGATGCGGTCGGAAGTCCCTCAGCAATCTTGCTAATGGGGAAGCCTGAACTATTGCTACCAATCGGAATAGTCGCAGGTACGCGCCCATCCAGTGACTTGAAAATAGCCTGTTTGATGGCTAAATTCTCTGTAACCGTTTCAATCACCCAAACGCAGTTATCCCACGAATCCCAGGCATCAATTAATCCGGTCTGATGTTGTACTTCTGTCGACCCAAGGCTCTGAGCCAAGGAAACCGCCTTTGTGAGGCAGGACTCCGCTTTTTCTAAAGTCCGGCCCAAAATGACTACAGAATATTGCTCAGCAATGAATCCAGCCGCAATGCCAGCCGCCATTGTCCCGGTGCCTATAACGACGATCTTTGGCATGCTGCCCCTCTTTAGGTGATGTCTTTTTCTACACAAATACCCAATGTGTAAATAAGATCATTATGATGATGACTAACTATTTTAATAGACTGGTTGTACATGGGTAGCGTAAAAGAAGACGTAAAAGATACTTGGCTTGGATTCTGTGAGGCGGTGCAGGATAGGTGGGGTAATTTTGTTCAGTTTCTGCGCGAAACCTGGCCATTGCTATTGTTGTTGTTTGCCGGATTAATGCTGGTATGGTGGCTAGCAGATCCACCCCCGCCCAAGCGGATTTTGATGTCAACCGGCGCCGAGGGTGGCTCTTATCAGATGCTGGCAAAAAAATACGTCGACTATTTTGCAAAAAAAGGCGTCACCCTAGAGTTAGTCCCTTCTCGTGGTGCTCAAGAAAACATCGCGCGGCTGAGTGACCGAAAAGATCCTGTTCAGGCGGCGTTTGTTCAGGCAGGCATTTATAACCCAGCTGGTATAGCTGGGATTCTATCGCTGGGTAATGTTGCCTATGAGCCGATTTGGTTCTTTTACCGCGGACCTGCGTTGGAGGCTTCCGATTTACATCTTCAGGGCGATCGTTTAAAGAAACTCTTGAGTAGGAAGACCTCGATTGGAGATGTGGGTAGCGGAACGTATAGCCAGGCCCTGCATATTCTCAAGGCGGCTGGATTAGAGCAATATATCCCTCAATTTCTGACCTTACCTTCGGCAGATGGAGTTAGTGCTTTATTACTCGGTGAGATCGATGTCCTTTTTTTAGTCGATCAACTCGAGTCACCTAATATTCAAAAATTACTAAATGATCCTAAGTTGAGTTTAATCGGGTTTAATCGTGCCGAAGCCTTTGCACGGATTCTGCCTTACCTCGAAATTCTGACGGTGCCCACAGCAAGCTTTAGCCTCGTTCGTGATTTTCCGCCGCAGACCATTCAATTATTATCCACCACAACACAGTTACTGGTTGATGACCGGATGCATCCAGCTCTGCAGTACCTATTCTTAGAGGCTGCCGAAGCCATCAATGGTAAGCAATCCTTCTTTGCTAAACGCGGGGAGTTCCCTAAGTTTAATCATTCCGCATTTCCAGAGAGCGCAGTCGCCGTTCGCTTTGAGAAGAGCGGTGTCCCGCCGATCATGAATTACCTGCCATTCTGGGTGGCTGAATTTGTTCATCGGATGTTTATCTTGATCGTTCCATTTTTGGCATTTGCCTATCCAGTTGTTTCTAGCTTACCGAATTACCGGAACAAGCGCGTACAAGTTCGAATTAATAAAATGTATGGCGCCCTCTGGACTTTTGAGCAAGAGTTAGCCACCGGATTTGATCCAAGCCAATGCGATGCATACCTTAGTAAGATCAATCAAATGGAGGCCGATGCGCTCAGCATAAAAGTACCCAAAAAAATAGCCAGCGACTATTACAGCTTACGCAGTAGCATGGACTATGTTCGCAATTGCCTGATCCGCGGTGAACGTCCTTACCTTGCTGCTGAGAAGGTCACGCCATCCTCCAAGACGGACACACAGTTGTAGTTGCTACTTTTTATCGCTCCATAGAGCGCCACCACTGGCCCAATTCTCTTTGGTGACATCCGTCAAGATGATGTCAACCGATTCGGCTGAGCAGTTGAGGGTTTCGCAGGTGACGCGCGTTACCGCTTCAACGAATTGACGTTTTTGTTCATGGGTGCGGCCGGCAAACAGCTGAACATTAATGGTGGGCATGGTGTTTTCCTTTCAGATAAAAATTGTTTTTATTTACTGTTTATAGCTAGGATCAATTCGGTCTAATTTGCGCAGCAAGGCGGGCCACTCGAGCATACCTTCTTCCGCGCCGAAATCGTGTAGATCGGCTGCTGCCTTAGCGATGATTGCGGGTTCAGGCGTGATTAGATTGGAGCTACTTAATGCCGCCACCTGAATTTCACAGGCCTTAATCAGGGTGGCCATCACTACATATGCTTCAGCAATCGTGCGGCCTACTGTGAGTGTGCCATGGTTGCGCAACAGCAGGGCGGGGTGACTTCCCAGGTTGGTAACTAAACGAGCTCCTTCGGATTCAGTTAGTGCCAGGCCCTCATAATCATGGTAGCCGAGGTGCCCCATAAAACGCATAGCATGTTGCGATAAAGGCAGAAGTCCATCGCGCTGAGCAGATACTGCTATCCCGGCGGTGTTATGTAAATGCATCACGCATTGGGCATCGGCGCGCGCCCGGTGGATAGCGCCATGAATGGCAAAGCCAGTCGGGTTCACCATGCCAGATTGATTGGATAATAATTCGCCTTGCACATTGACTTTGAGCAAACTAGAAGCGGTAATTTCGTCAAATTGCATGCCAAAGGGATTGATCAAATAGTGATCAGGCTCTCCCGGAATGGCCGCAGAAATGTGTGTATAGATTAGATCATCCCACTGATTGAGTGCGCACAAGCGGTAGCATGCGGCTAAATGAATGCGGACTATCTGCTCTGTGTTGAAGGGGTGATCAAGCGACATACGGCTTTTGGGGTCCATAAGTAAAAATGAAGTTCTATTCTATAGGGGGCGCCTTATTTTGCCGCCCGAAGCTGCTTTTTGGTCAAAATTTAGCGGTATCATTTGAGAATTCAATACGACCATGAACGGGATGTGCGCAACATGAAACCCTATGATCACCCCTTACGGCAGGTGCTGCACGAAGAAGTGCATTCTAGGCCGCCCGTTGCGCAGTGGCCAAAAGAACGTATTTTGTCGCAGGCATTCTTATTGGATGCCGCGTCGCGCCAGCTTCAGATCGATTGGATCGAGTGCCTTTCTAAGGCTTTTCAAAGCAAGGGTAATGGCAGCCAAGATCACTTCTTTAGATCCATCGAATTATCTGCGGCCCCGGAGCGCATCATCATTAAATGGGAGCTGCATGGGGAGTTTGCAACCATTGCTGCGATTGTTCAGCAAAGCACCCCAGTTGATAGACCGCTCATGCAAACGCGCCACGCCATTTTGGATCGGCTCAATGCGCTATTGCAAAAAATGGCTTGCCCATCGATTGAGGCGGCTGGAGGTCAGCGTATTACGGCGATTGATATTGCCTTTGAAGACCGCAGCCTCTTTAATGATGCAGAAGAAGTGTCTGCTATTTTTAATGGCAATACGCTGCTGGGTAGTTATATCATGTCGAACCGACGTGCGCAGCTTTGGACTGACCTCAACTTAAATGAGGATGGATTTATTTCGTATTACGTGCCGCACAATACCTTGGGCTCGCGTCAAGCTGGTCGGGTGGCGCGCCGTATTACGGAAGTAGAAACCTATCGCATGGCAGCGATGCTAGCCTTTCCGGTAGCCAAGGGGCTCTCCTTGCCACTACGCAACGCCGAGTCGGATTTGGCGCAGATGTCGAAAGAAATTGCCTTGTTGCAAACCGACTCCGGCATTCAACTGAAAAAGAATGGTGAATTTTTAGCTGAGCTCTCCCAGCTTGCATCGAAGACGGAGCAATGGATTTCTGAGTTTGGCCTGCGCTTTACCGCTGCAGAAGCCTACAGTCAACTGGTGAATAAAAATCTAGCTGAGCTCAATGAAGAGCCAATTCCAGGTGTCCAGACCTTGGTTGAGTTTATGGATCGGCGCTTTCAGCCTGCCATGGGCACTTGCTTATGGACCCAGCGCCGCCTCAAAGAGTTATCGGATCGCGTATCGAGAACAACCCAAACCTTGCGCACACGGATTGAGTTCGTCAATGAAGAGCAAACGCAGGCTTTGTTAGCCAGCATGGATAAGCGGGCAAAACTGCAGTTGCGTATGCAGGAGACGGTCGATAGCTTATCGGTATTGGTTTTGACCTATTACTTGGTCGGCCTCCTGTTCTACGTGGCCAAAGGCGGGAAGGAAGCTGGTCTGCCAATTTATCCCGAGATTGCCGCCGCCATTGCCGCGCCGATTGTGGCCGTAGCGTTTTTTATTATTAGTAAACGCCGCCGGGCGCGCAATGCGCGTAATGCTATTTCGTCTTAACGCTGACTGTACCCAATAAAAAAGGAGCTTACGAATAAGCTCCTTTTTACCTTCGGCATCTAGCCGAATGCTACTGCCATTACGCCAAGCTATCCGCCCAGATATTACGAGCCCAGCCCCAGGCATACACACCTTCCAGGGTGGTTGGTTCTGATGAGAGACCGCCTGAACCTGGAACGGTTCTGAAGGTTTTTTCAGTAGCGTTGTACTGGTGGACGCTCGCAACGTGGACTACTTCCCTGGCATTCACAAAGCTGTAGCAGGTGTTTGTGAGCACTGGAGCGGGATTGACTTCCCAGCCGCTGAGTTCAGCCACGATTGCCGCCGCC
>JBIPON010000019.1:0-16140 GCA_044379065.1 Polynucleobacter sp.
ACCCCACTGATTGGCGCGCACGGGTTTGCATGCACTCCAATTGGTTAAGTTCGAACCGGTTAAGTCGGCAGAGCCGCCCATCATTTCTGGAAGCGCAGGCGCTAATGCTTCAATCGCATTCTGGCTCGACTTGCGCGTCGCAATCGTTTCGGCTTTGGTTTGGCATTGCGCGAGCAGTGCTTGTAGTTTTGCTGCAAAGTCCGATGGCAAATCGCCACGCATCCGGCGCAACAGTTCGGCTGCTAAACGGGGGTGAGCTTTTTTATAGTCAGCAAAACGCGAATTCCATTGCCCTTGAATGGTTTGACCACGCCCCCGAAAATCCCATGCCAAAACCAAATCGTCTGGTACTTCAAATGGCGGCGAAGTCCAGTTCAATGCCTGGCGCGTAGCAGTGATTTCATCGGTGCCCAGAGGAGCACCGTGTACTTTATCGCTGCCCGCCATATTGGGTGAGCCATGACCAATGGCCGTTTTGCAACAAATTAAGGTGGGCTTATCGCTTTGTTTTGCTCTGGCAACGGCGCTGGCAACGGCGCTGGCATTGTGGCCATCAACCTCCCGAATCACATTCCAGCCATAAGCTTCAAAACGCTTGGGCGTATCTTCGTTAAACCACGCCACAACCTTGCCATCAATTGAGATGCCGTTGTCATCCCAAAGCGCGATGAGTTTATTGAGCTTGAGTGTGCCAGCCAAGGAACATACCTCATGGCTGATACCCTCCATCAAGCAGCCGTCGCCCAAGAAAGCGTAGGTGTAGTGATCAACGACATTAAAGCCAGGGCGATTAAATTCTTCAGCGAGTAATTTTTCAGCTAAGGCCATGCCGACGGCATTGGAGATGCCTTGACCGAGTGGGCCGGTGGTTGTCTCCACCCCTGGGGTAATACCAAACTCAGGATGGCCTGGCGTCTTGCTGTGTAACTGACGGAAATTTTTCAACTCACTCATCGGCAAGTCGTAGCCGGTGAGATGCAAGAGCGCATAGAGCAACATCGAGCCGTGGCCATTCGATAGCACAAAGCGATCGCGATTCATCCAATGCGGATCGGCTGGGTTGTGTTGTAAATGCTGATCCCATAGCGCTACTGCAATATCTGCCATACCCATTGGCATACCCGGGTGCCCAGAATTGGCTTGCTGAACAGCATCCATCGAAAGTGCGCGTATGGCATTGGCCATGCGGATTTGTAAATTTGACATCGTAAAAGTGGTCTCGAAGGAATTAAATTGGCTATATTGCGGTAATGCCTCAATTTTATCTTCCTCCTCCCTGGGAAACCCAAAAACCCCACCCCTTGCCGGCGGAGTTGCTTCACCACCTGCGAGTTCGGCGCATCAGCGAGGGTGAAGTCATTCCTATTTTTGATGGCCAAGGGCAAATTGCTACCGCAACCCTCATCCGAATGGGCAATAAAGCCGGCGAATTAACGATCGCTGCCGTAAAGCAAAACACCCTAAGTGAGCCGCCCTATGGCATCACCCTGGCACAAGGGTTGGCTGGCGGCGATAAGATGGATTGGGTGATCGAGAAAGCGGTGGAAACCGGCGCCAGTCGGATTACGCCCCTGCAATGTGAACGCTCCGTGATCAAACTACATCGCAGCAGCGATGCCGAGCGTGCACAAAAGCGCTTAATCCATTGGCGCGCCATTATCCAAGCCGCATGCGAGCAATGTGAGCGCACTGTGCTGCCCCTGGTGGAACCAATACAGACCATTGCGGATTACCTTAGTAAAGCATCTAGCGATGACCTAAATGGTGTCCTCAAACTCATTTTTTGTACCGGGGATCAGCCATCCTTAGCAAAAATGATTACGCCCTTGCCTGCGCAAAATGTGATTCTCTTGATTGGGCCAGAAGGGGGATTTACGCCAGACGAAATAGCGCTCGCAATGAAAGCAGGATTTCAGGCGGTGTCTTTGGGTAAGCGTATTTTGCGCACCGAGACTGCTGGGATTGCAGCCATCAGCACAATCCATGCCATTTGGGATCGCTAATCTACTAAACGGGCAATAAAAAAGCCCTGGATCCAGTCAGATCAAGGGCTTGTAGCAAAGCGCAGATGTTTACGCGAAAGAGTAGAACACCCGATACGGTACGCGGCGCTCAGACCAGAAATCAACCGCATCACGGAAGACATCGAGTAAAGTCTCGCGCGCTTCTTTGTCAAATTTCTGGGTGCAAGGTAAGCCTTCTAATACAACAACGAAACCTGGCTGTGGTCCGGCTTTATCCACCATTGTGGTTAAGGTATCCAATAAAGGGTCGTAATTTTTCGCTTGCTGCTTCGTAAATACATAGGCATTGGCGATCGACTCAAGTACTTCGCTCTTGGTCAGGCCATTTGCGCAGTTGGCGTAAATAAAGTGCTGGCCTAGCTCGGCCGCTGCTTCCATTAAATCGGTTGTGCGGAATGCCCGAATCGATTGAACGATATTGGGGCGAACACTGCGGAGCATTGCGGGTGGACCTGCATCGCGAACGGCTAGTGCAGCACGCCAGGATGCGGGTACTTTTTTACTGGAAGCATGATTAGCCGCAAGCGTTTGTAAACGCGATAGACCACCTTGAGCGTACACATTGGTAGCTGAAGGCTCACCATCGGACTGCTCGTTTCGATCCCAACTTTCGGCGCGACTGTGGTCGTCCCACTCAGCGGATGTAATTTCAGGATTATTCATGATGGGTGTAAGGTTACCCGTAAGCGACAGCCAAATCAAGCCTAATTACAGTGGGTTTTTTATAAACCACTGATTTATAAAGATAAATATATATGTGAGTGTTTGCTCACATATATAAATTGACCTTAATTTCCCTTGATTCTGGACTTGCTAGCAGCCTCAACCACCGTTAATGCGGTGACATTCACGATTCGCCGTACGGTTGCTGCTGGAGTCAGAATATGCACTGGCTTAGCTACCCCCAGTAGCAGAGGGCCGATGGCGATGCCATTTCCGGCAGCGGTCTTGAGCAAGTTATAGGAAATATTGGCAGCATCAATATTGGGTAGTACCAATAAATTAGCAGCGCCCTCCAATGGAGAAGTCGTTACCGCGCCCGCCCGAATTTCCGGATCAAGTGCGCAATCACCGTGCATTTCGCCATCCGCCTCCAAGTCTGGTGCAAGCTCTTGCAAAATGCTGAGGACTGTACGCATCTTTATAGCGGAAGGCGCATCACTACTACCAAAATTGGAATGCGACAGCAAAGCGACTTTGGGTGTCATGCCCAGCTTGCGCATTTCACTGGCCGCCATCAAGGTAATGGCAGCCAACTGCTCTGCCGTCGGATCGACGTTCACATGGGTGTCGACTAAAAATACTTGGCGTCCTGGCAGAATCAAACCACTCATCGCACCATATACATTGGCGCCTTTTTCATGACCAATCACCTCGTCAATGTATTTAAGGTGGGTTGATACCTTACTGATGGTGCCGCAAATTAAGCCGTCGGCCATGCCCTTCGACAGCAAGGTAGCGCCAATCAGTGTATTGCGGCGGCGCATCTCGAGTTTGGCAAAAGAAGCCGTTACACCCTTGCGCTCCATGATGGCCAAATAGGATTTCCAAAACTCCCCAAAACGAGAATCATCTTCCGGATTCACAATATCAATATCGGTACCGCAAACCATGCGTAAACCAAATTTCTCAATGCGGTGTTCGATCACGCTGGGGCGACCAATCAAGATTGGTTTTGCAATGCCCTCATCGAGCACAATCTGCACAGCACGCAATACACGTTCATCTTCACCTTCGCAGAAGACAATGCGTTTTTGCGCTTCAGGCACGCCTTTGGCGATCGTAAAGAGCGGCTTCATCAAAGTGCCTGAGTGATACACAAATTGCTGCAACTGATTACGATAGGCATCAAAATCTTTTATGGGGCGCAGTGCCACGCCGTCATCCATCGCGGCTTTTGCAACCGCTGGTGCAATCACGGTAATTAAGCGTGGATCAAAGGGTTTCGGAATCAAATACTCCGGACCAAAGGCAAGGTTTTCAGTGCTATAGACAGCTGCAACCACTTCGCTTTGTTCCGCCTGAGCCAGCTCAGCAACCGCCTTGACTGCAGCCACTTCCATACCGCGGGTAATCGTCGTCGCGCCCACATCCAAAGCGCCACGGAAGATAAAGGGGAAGCACAAAACGTTGTTGACTTGATTGGGGTAATCAGTGCGACCAGTTGCCATCACGGCATCGGGCCTAACTAATTTCACTTCCTCTGGCAATATTTCTGGTGTGGGGTTTGCTAAGGCAAACACCAAAGGCTTGTCCGCCATCTTTTTCACCATCTCGGATTTCAGAACGCCGCCCGCTGAGAGACCCAAGAAAATATCCGCGCCCTCAATCACTTCACTCAAGGTACGTAAGGGCGTGTCTTGTGAGAACGGCTCCTTCTCGGGATCCATCAATTCTTTGCGACCTTTGTAGACGACGCCCGCAATGTCGGTAACCCAAATGTTTTTTCTAGGTACGCCCAAATCCACTAACAAATCGATGCAGGCTAACGCCGCAGCGCCAGCGCCCGAAGTCACGAGTTTGACATTGGATACGGCCTTGCCAACGACTTTTAAGCCATTCAAAATGGCAGCCGCAACCACAATAGCTGTGCCATGCTGGTCATCATGAAAAACCGGAATCTTCATGCGAGCTTGCAATTTGCGCTCAACTACAAAGCAATCTGGAGCTTTGATGTCTTCTAAATTGATGCCGCCAAAAGTGGGCTCGAGTGCCGCAATGATTTCGACTAATTTTTCGGGATCGTTTTCATTGACCTCAATATCAAAGACATCAATGCCAGCAAACTTTTTAAATAAAACCGCCTTACCTTCCATCACTGGCTTGCTTGCCAGTGGGCCAATGTTGCCAAGACCAAGCACGGCAGTGCCATTGGTAATCACGCCTACTAAATTACCGCGCGCGGTGTAGCGAAAGGCATTGGTCGGGTCTTTGACGATTTCTTCGCAGGCAGCAGCAACCCCAGGGGTGTAAGCCAAGGCAAGATCGCGTTGATTAGTGAGTTGTTTAGTTGCCGCAATTTCAATCTTTCCAGGGACTGGAAACTCGTGATAATGCAGGGCTGCAGCCCGTAAGGCTTTGATTTGTTGTTCTTTACTGTTGTCCGCTTGGCTCATCGATAGACTCACTGGTATGGCGATTTGAAGACTGTCATTCTAGTCCTCTCCCGTACAAAAGGGCTAACGCACATAAAATGGGGAAATGGAAGCAAAACTAGGGGAATTTGATCTGATCTGGCGTTTTTTCAAAGCCGGCTCCGAATCCATGGCCCAAACCCAAAGAGACCTGGTTCAATTAGGGATCGGGGATGACTGCGCCCTGCTTGAGTCAGATGCCACACAAAGCCTGGCGGTAACGAGCGATATGCTGGTCGAAGGCCGGCATTTTTTTGCCAATGCCAACCCCGAATGGCTCGGCCATAAAGCCTTGGCAGTTAACCTCTCTGACCTTGCCGCGATGGGCGCAAAGCCGATTGGTTTTACCTTAGCGCTTGCGCTACCTGATGCGAATGCGGCCTGGCTCGCGCAATTTAGCCAAGGCTTGTTTCGTTTGGCGCAGCAGTGGCAATGCCCTTTAATCGGCGGCGATACAACCCAGGGACCCCTTGCCATTTGCATCACCGCCTTAGGTCATGTACCTGCCGGTGCCGCCATCCAGCGATCAGGCGCTCAGGTAGGTGACGATATTTGGGTATCAGGCACCTTGGGTGATGCAAGGTTTGCTTTAGGGGCATTGCGTAGCGAATGGCCACTTGACCCTAGCAGCTTAGAAAATGTGCTGCCCCGCATGCACCAACCTGAGCCGCGCATTGCGCTTGGTATGCAATTGCGCGGTATTGCGAGTAGCGCCCTGGATGTATCCGATGGACTCTTGGGCGATTTACGCCACATCCTCAAAGCATCCCAAGTTAATGCGGAGGTGCTGATTGATCAATTACCCATCTCGCCCACGCTTGCCGAGCAAACGCAGGGTCTGCGCCGGCAATGCGTGGCCAAGGGCGGTGATGATTACGAACTATGTTTCACTGCCCCGACCAGCAAACGAATTGCGTTGGAATCGCTCAGTACTGCCCTACTGCCACTCACGCGTATTGGCTGCATTACTTCTGCTAGCAATGGAACTGAACCCACACTCATTCTGCGCGATGCCAATGGCAATCAACTGACCGCTGCAGACAGCATGCTGCTGATGCAATCCTTTGATCACTTTAAGAGCAAGTAAGTAGTGATCAACGCCAATCAATCTAAGCCCACCATACGTTGGATGTTTCAAACCGCCGGTCGCACATTGGCGCTTGGATTTGGTAGCGGGCTCAGTCCCTTTGCTCCGGGCACTGTTGGCACGCTCTGGGCATGGGCACTCTTTTTGATAGGGCAATTCTTTTTTAGTACTGCGGATTGGATTTGGATCATTGGCGGAGGGCTGATCGCCGCTTGCTGGATTTGCGGGCAAGTGAGTGAGGAGTTGGGCGTGGCTGATTTTGGCGGCATCGTGCTCGACGAGATCTTGGCTTTTTGGATCGTCTTGCTCTTGATTCTGCCGGCTCCGTTCTGGATGCAAGTCTTAGCATTTGCACTCTTTCGTTTCTTTGATGCAGTCAAGCCCGGTCCGATCGGCATGATTGACCGCCACTTTAAGGACTGTGCTTGGATTGCTCCCGGCTCGCCCACCACCATACCCAAAATCCTGTGGCGCGGTTTTGGCATTGTGGCGGATGACCTCGCGGCTGCGTTTGCAACCCTACTCATTCTTGCTTTGCTGAGCACTACCCAGCTGTTACCGTCGTATTAATTTCAGAGCGATCCATTCACAAGGTATTGCATGCAAACTTCTCTCCCATCAACAGCACCTACATCGATTGATTCTGCTGATCTTCAGGAATTAACCAGCGCGGTCGCTACTGTATTCAGTCAGCGTGGCTGGACTCTTGCGGTAGCGGAGTCTTGTACGGGCGGACTCCTAGCAGCGAGCCTAACGGACTTGGCGGGATCGAGTCAGTGGTTTGAGCGCGGCTATGTGACATACAGTAACGCCGCAAAAGCAGCTTGCCTGCAAGTGTCGCCAATGCTCATAGAGGCTGAAGGTGCGGTTAGTGAGGCAGTCGCTAGAGCAATGGTTTTAGGGGTACAACTGAGTAGTGGCGTGACTGCAGCGATTTCGATTACCGGCATTGCCGGCCCTAGTGGCGGTACGCCAGAGAAACCGGTTGGAACGGTGTGTTTCGGTTGGGCAGTAGAGCGGGTCGATGCCAGCAATCACATCACCACCACTACGGCATACTTCTTGGGCGATCGTCAATCGGTGCGACAGCAAGCAGTGGTTTTTGCGTTGCGCGGCTTACTGCAATCGATTGCTTGAATCGAAGCGATTAACCCAACCACCCTTTGTGCCGGAAATAGCTCAGCGGAATAATCGCTGAAATCACCATCGACAGAATGGCTACTGGATAGCCCCAGGTTTCAGTGAGCTCAGGCATGTGCTGGAAGTTCATTCCCCAAATGCTAGCGAGTAAGGTGGGCGGCATTAAGGCCACCGATACCACCGAGAAGATCTTGATGATCTTGCTTTGGTTCAAACTAATAAAACCGACCGTGGCATCCATCAAGAAGTTAATCTTGTCGAACAAGAATGCGGTGTGATTCTCAAGGGAATCAATGTCACGCAAAATTTGTCGGGCTTCTTCTTGCTGCTCATCCGAGAGCAATTTGCTGCGCATCAAAAACGACAGAGCACGGCGGGTATCCATCACATTGCGACGAATGCGGCCGTTGGTATCCTCTTCTTTGGCAATCGTCTCAAGGACCTCGGCAGCGTCTTTGTCGCTGATGTCATCGGAGAGTACGCGCTTACCAGCCTGCTCTAAATTCTCATAGACTTCCTCGAGCGCATCGGCTGAATACTCGGCATCAGTCGAATACAGATCAAGTAAAACGTCTTTGGCATTGCTTACTGAACCTGGGCGCAAACGGGCACGCAAACGTACCAAGCGGAATACCGGTAAATCTTCATCGTGAATCGAAAACAGCACTTGCTTGGTCATCACAAACGCAACGCGGACGTTACGTGATGTCTCTTCTTCGTCCAGCAAAAAATCAGTCCGAATGTGCATATGGCCATCGTCGGCCTCAAAGTAGCGGGCAGACGCCTCTAAATCGCCTAAATCATCTAATTCAGGCAAAAGAACGCCAAAAGCCTCTTTAATCCAGAGTAATTCCTCTTCTTCGGGGTCAATCACATCAATCCAGATCGGATTAACGTGTTTCAGGAGCTCATTGCGATCTTCGACTTGCTCTTGGGAGAGGCGGCCATTTTGCAGGACGAACAAGTTAATCATGGTGAACTCCTAGGGAATGCGCTAGTTTATCCTATAGATAATGACAGCTTTGCGAAAATAAACACGAAACCAATGAACTCAAGCCAAAACACCTTTACCCAGCAACTCCAGTCTGCATGGGCTTCGCAAGGCAGCATGCTGTGCGTTGGCTTTGACCCTGACCCCAAACGCATGCCCGCTTCCACGGGCGGCAAACCCGTGGGCATTTTTGAGTTCTGCCGTGATATTGCCGATGCCACCGCCGATGTGGTGTGCGCCTTTAAGCCCCAATTTGCCTACTTTGCCTCTCAAGGGGCTGAGGAACAGCTCGAAAAACTCATCCGCCACCTCAAAGACCGCTATCCGCATATTCCAGTAATTCTAGATGCCAAGCGCGGTGACATTGGCAGTACAGCCGAGCACTACGCCCTCGAAGCATTTGAGCGCTATGGCGCTGATGCCGTTACCGTCAACCCCTATATGGGGCGGGATTCGATTGAGCCATACATCAAACACCAAGGCAAAGGTGTGATTATCTTGTGCCGCACCTCCAATCCGGGAGGCTCTGATTTGCAGTTTTTGAATATCGCAAGCGATGGTCAACCGCTTTATTTGCACGTAGCTACCCTGGCAGCGAAAGAGTGGAATAGCAGCGGTCAAATTAGCCTCGTGGTGGGGGCTACCTTCCCCGATGAAATCGCCAAGGTACGCGCGCTTGTGGGTGAGATGCCGCTACTGATTCCGGGGATTGGCGCGCAAGGTGGTGATCTGAAGGCTACCGTTAAGGCCGGTCATGTTTCAGGAAAACCGGGTACCGGCATGATGATTAATTCATCAAGGGCGATTTTGTACGCGAGCAGTGGGGCTTATTTTGCAGAACGTGCGCGCTCAGTTGCCATTGAGACGCGCGATGCGCTACGAACTGCCAGCGCTCAATAAAAGCGCTTACTTTTTTTGCTTTGCATCTTTTGGCAGTGCAATGCGATCCATATTGGCGAGGATAAATTCTTGACGGGCGCCATAATCAATTCGGCCTCTGCGGCAATACTGCGCCTTATCAAAACACTTGGGCGCGGGCAGCGCTGAAGCTAAACTCGCTGCTTGTTCGCGGTCTAGTTGCTGGGGTGTCGTTACAAAATAATGTTTTGCTGCAGCACCCACACCAAAAATACCCTCACCCCACTCAACGGAATTTAGATAAATCTCAAATAGACGCTCTTTGCTCAAGATCAATTCTAATAAGCCCGTAATCACAAGCTCTTGAGCCTTACGCACGTAATGCTGCTCAGACGATAAGAAGAGATTCTTACCCAGTTGCTGGGTAATGGTTGAGCCGCCCCGCAGTACCCGGGCTTTTTTATTCTTAGCCTGCTTTTGGTTTTTCTCCCAGGCTTTTTGCATGTCGCTGACGCGCACACCCGGGTGCTGAAAAAAGATATCGTCTTCGCTCACCAGCACGGCTCGCTTGAGGCTGGGTGAAATACCTTCATACGGCACCCAACGCGATTCGATTGGGCAAGACCAATGCCAGGTACATAAACGCCAGCGCTCGGCTCGCTGAAATGCCGTGGTGCCCGGGTCTATAAAAGCCCACGCTGCAATTTGCACAGCAAAATAAATCTGCATGGCAACGATGCCAAATAAAAAACATTTAATCAGATAGGCGATCCAGCGCATGAGTGGTGATGTTTGAGCTACGGTGCTTTAGTAGCAAGCTCTTTGCGCAGCTCATCTAAAACCTCCCGCGCTTTCAATTGCTGCGCAAGGTCTGCGCCGCGCCAGAGTAAAAACGCATCGGCTGCTTGCTCGACCAGCATACCCAATCCATCGCTCACCCGGCAACCTTGATTGATAGCCTGCTGCATAAAGTGGGTGACTTTTCCGTAGACCATGTCATAGGCGAATACTGTAGGTGTAAGAATTTGTTGCGCTATCGCATCGCTGATAGGAGAGTCATTACTCAAGCCAGCAGCAGTCGCATTAATGATCAGATCAATTGTGGCGTGCTGAGGCTGACTCCCTAATGCATCGACCGGACACACCGTGAGCAGAACGCCATGGGCATCTGCCATAGCTTGAAAGACTTTTTGTAAATCCTGCGCCTTATTGATCGATCGGTTGGCAATGACAATGGATTGGGGCTTTTGCTCGAGTAATGGGCCCAGCACACCGCGCGCCGCGCCGCCTGCGCCCAAGATGCAAATCGATGAATTGGTTAACGCAATGCCTTGCGCCTGCAAGTCACGTACCAGGCCAGCACCATCGGTGTTGTCACCATAGAGTAGCCCATCCTGTTGCCAGAGGGTATTCACTGCGCCAGCAAGTTTTGCGCGCGGCGTCAAAACATCAGCTAAGGCTTGTGCATCCAACTTAAACGGCACGGTGACGTTCATGCCTTTACCGCCGGCAGCAAAAAAAGCCTTTGCTACCTTGGCAAAATCACCCAGCTCTGGCATGAGTGTGCCGTAATGCATGGCTTGCGCTGTTTGCTCGGCAAAACGCCGATGAATCACAGGTGACTTGCTGTGGTTAATGGGGTTGCCCGCAACCGCATAGACATCCACCCCTGAAGAATCAGCAGGATTCGTTTGCAGTTCAGATGACCTACTCATCTGCGGCTCAGTGAAATGAAATTAGACGGCATGGTATGAGTGTATCGAATAAAGCGGTATACGTGCCCACCTATGGACGCAATTCCAAACGATTGCCCTCAGAACGATTTATTGCCCCATCCCGCGTGAACTCAAAGGTGGATACCCAATCGAGTACATCGATTTGCTTACGCATCTCCGGTGGGAATGGGCCATAGGGCGCAGCAGCCCGCACAATGGCGACTGCTTGGCGATCTAAGTCGGCGATGCCAGAAGAGCGGCGCACCTCAACACCTTCTTTGCCGCTTGTACTATTGGCAATTTTTCCTTGGGCATCGACACTTACGACTAGCACCACACTGCCATACAATGGCCTGCCATTAACTCGCGGAAAAAACGTACTGCCGTATGCCTCAATCTTTTGCCGCATCGCATCGTAGTAGCTGGCAAAGACCACTGCTTTTGTGCTGCTGGCTGTCAACACCGCCCTACGCGGCTCTTTGCCATTGGCCTGAATACGTTTAGCAAGCTCTGCCTCTAAAGCATTGAGTTGCGACACAACCCGCTGCTCTTCACCACTTCGCCGACCCGCAGCGGCATCTTTTTCAGCCTGCATGCGCGAGAGCATCTGCTTTTGATTTTTTTCTAAGACCTCGAGCTGCGCTTCGGCACTCAAACGAGCCCGGTGAATCGCGCTGGCGTCTTGATCCAAGGTAACTCCGCCACCTTGTAAATCGGCCTGTGCCAGTTTGACTGCTTTTTGGGGTGGCGCCTGGCTACTGGAGTTAACTAACACCACACTCAATGGCGTATTAAGTCTGCGCTCTTGGATTTCACCGTAACTCCAACGGATGGATAAGAAAATCGCATGCAAGGCCAGCGATAGGATCAGGGCAAACCAAAATGGATGGTAGCGCCACCACCAATGCAAACGATCGTTTAAGCGCATTTGCACGTAGCTACCCTCACGAAATCGGCGTATCGCTTACAGGGGCCGGATCTGCCGATGGTAGCTCGGCTTCCAGCGCATCCGATTCTGCCGAGGCAGACTCCGATTTTTCAATCTGATTTACCCGCACGCTGGCGCTCAGTTGCAATAGATCGGTTTCTAAAATTGCAATCTCGGCACGGGTCATGCGGGGATGGGATGCCAGTTCGGGAATCGGCAAATGCAAAGGAATATCCTCTAGGCGACTCATTCCCTCTTTGAGGTGGCGTGCAAATACGCTGCGTGGGAGCGACTCCTGCGCTAACCACCGTAAACACCAGTATTTCTCCATGCGATCTTGGTACTCGGCATAGGACTGATAGCAGGTTTCAAAATCGGCAGCAATTCCCATCAGGCTGGCATCGCGCGGCTGAAACGGCGCCACCATTTTTGCCGTGACACCATGCTTGGCCAAGGCAATCAATTGCCACTGATTCACTAAATCCGAATAGCGCCGCAAAGGGGAAGTACACCAGGCGTAATACTCTAAACCCAAGCCCTCATGTGGCGCTGGTGTGGTTTGCATGCGCGTGCGTTGTGGGCCCCAGCCTTTCTGGGTTCGAAACAAGGCCGGCAAACCCTGATCCGCTAACCACTGGCCCCACGTGCTGTTGCAATAAATCATCCACTCCGCAACGATGGTATCCAATACCGAACCCCGTGATCGCGGATGAATGTCAACCTGCTCTACACCATTGACTTGGCTAATCTGAAACTGAAAATCGCGTTGCAGGGCATTGGGATCGACGACGCCAAGGTGCTCGACACGCAAGCCATTTTTTGCGCGCTGTTCCTGACGCTTCGCATGCAATTTTTGTGCTGCGCGCCACAAGATCAGTAGTTCATTTTGAAACGCAAAGGTATTGTCGGTGTTTACAACATACTCTGGATCGGCAAACTGATTAACGGATTCTTCTAAATGCTCTAAACGTAAGTTGGCGGCAATTGGTACTAATTCAATTCGCGTTTGCGCTGACTGAGCGATTAACTCGCCTTGCGCGTCGATATCCACATAAATCGATACCGCCGGCCTTGCACTACCAGCATCTAAGGAAAAACGCGCAATCACCGCATCGGGCAGCATCGTAATTTTGTCGCCTGGCATATAGACCGTTGACATACGCGCCCGCGCCACTTGATCCAGCGAATCATCCTTGCTAATCACGAGGCCTGGGGCAGAAATATGCACACCAATGCGGTGACCTCCCTCCGGCAAGGCCGTGACCGAAAGCGCGTCATCAATTTCAGTAGTAGCGGCATCATCAATCGAAAAGGCCTGAACTTCAGCAGTGGGCAATGTTTCAATCGCTGCGTCATAGACTGCATCTGCAATCATTGCATCCGCATGGTGGCCTGCGCCGTTCGGAAAGTTCGCCTTTAAAAACATTCCTTGGTGGTAAGCCAGCGGCGACTCCAAAGCGCCACAACGCATCATGAGTTGCGGCGGCGATTCACCGGTCTCATTGCAGGCCGCCAAAAATGCCTTATAGGCCAGGGTATTTTTATCGGGATTAAAGAGGAGTTGTTTGGCTTGCGATAGCAATCCTTCTGGAAAACGTCCCGCGACTAATTCTGCTTGCCACTGCCCCTGCTGTTCTTGTTCGCGCTGTTTGCGCTCGAGGGCTGCAATACCAGCATCGAGCTGCTCTTTGGGTGCGCGCATAAATCGTCCACGCTGCTTGCGCCGAAAATACACGGGCGCCGATTGCAAGGCAATGGCTAATGCAGCCTGTTGTGCTGCGCTTGCCTGACCACCAAAATACTCTGAAGCGATGTCGGTAAATGCAAACTCCCCTTCGGGTGCGCAATCCCACAGCAGCTGCAAATCAATCTCGGCAGCTAAGACATTGGCTTCGTCCATCAAGTCCTGAGCATCGGGCTTTTCAAAGCGTAACCAAACTTCTTTGGCTTTCAGTTTGAGTTTCTTGCCAGATAGGCCTGTTGCTTGCCATGATTGGGCATCGCCCTCGCCAGTGGTCGATTGCACCGTTGCAGCTTTAATGTCGCCGCCCTCTTCATAAAGAAGGTGCATATTAAAGGGAGATCCCGCCGCTAACTTCGAGGGTACTGCCATTAATGTAACTAGCCTCATCGCTGGCTAAAAATACATACACATTGGCGATTTCGTCAGGAGTACCAAGGCGTCCCATCCACGTGCGTTTCGCAATGTCTTCCAAAATAGCGCTTGGCATTGCCATGACCATTTCAGTACCCACAAAGCCAGGACAAACAGCATTGACTCGAATGCCTTTAGGGCCGAGCTCGCGGGCCCATGTTTTGGTAAAGCCAATCACACCAAACTTCGTTGCCGAGTAATTGGTCTGACCAAAGTTTCCATACAAACCAACCACGCTGGAGGCATTGACAATAGAGCCGCGTTTGGCTTCGAGCATGTGCGGCACCACCAATTGGGTGCAATTAAAAACACCTTTGAGATTGACATCAATCACCGCATCGAATTGCATTTCGGTCATCTTCACAAGGCGTGCATCCTGGGTAATGCCCGCGTTATTAATCAAGATATCAATGCGGCCATGCTTTTTCATGATGGCATCAACTACCGCTTGAATGCTGTCCCGATCGGTCACATTCATGGCATAGGCTTCTGCATTCGGAATCGTTGCAGCATGCTTTTCTAATTCGGCTGGATTGATGTCGGCGAGTATGACTTTCGCACCCTCTTGGGCAAACCGCACTGCGGTAGCCAAACCAATACCTTTGGCCGCACCAGTAATGATGGCAATCTTGTCTTGTAATCGTGCTGGCATAAAAATGCTTTCTATGTTGTTTTAATTTGCTGCTGCAATCATGGCCTGCAGTAATTTTTGATGCACGCCACCAAAGCCGCCGTTACTCATCACAAGTATGTGATCGCCTGGCCTTGCTTCCTTTGCGACGGCATGTACTAGTGCATCTAAATCATCAAATGCATTTGCACGGCCCGGCTGATCCTGATTTAAGGGGCTCAGCACTTCCGCCAAATTCCAACCCAAAGCCTCTTTGCCGCTAGCGGCACCATAGGCATAAATGCGATCGGCCGCCTCTAAGCTCGCCGGTAACTGAGCCTTCATGATGCCCAGCTTCATGGTGTTCGATCTCGGCTCGAGCACGGCCAAAATCCGACCATTGCCCACACGGCGACGCAAACCATCGAGTGTGGTGGTAATTGCCGTGGGGTGGTGCGCAAAGTCATCGTAAATCGTGATGCCATTATGCTGGCCAACGGTTTCTAAGCGGCGTTTTACATTTCTAAATTGAGACAAGGCAGCTGCCGAGCTCTCTGGACTAATGCCAATATGCTGTGCCGCTGCAATTGCGGCCAGGGCATTGAGTTGATTATGGCGGCCCATCACGCCGGAGTCAGGCGCCCAATGAACGGTAGCCACTTCCTTGCCTTCGTGCACTACCGTGAAGTCATCATTGGGATGAGGCTGCATTGACCATGTGTTATTCGCCGCCATACCAAAGCGTGCCACCGGCGACCAAGCGCCGCGCTCAAGCACCCGCTCCAGTGACGCTTCTGTACCGTTCACTACCAAACATCCTTCGCTCGGTATGGTTCGAACTAAATGATGAAACTGGGTTTCGATTGCGGCGAGATCAGCAAAAATATCAGCGTGATCAAACTCCAGATTGTTCAGTAAGGCAGTGCGTGGCCGGTAATGCACGAACTTACTGCGCTTATCAAAAAAAGCAGTGTCGTATTCATCGGCCTCAATCACAAAGTAGGGGCTTTTACCGAGGCGCGCTGAGACCGTGAAGTTTAGCGGCACGCCGCCGATTAAATAACCTGGCTCTTTGCCATTGAATTCCAAAATCCAAGCCAGCATCGCCGAGGTGGTGGTTTTGCCATGGGTTCCTGCCACCGCCAGAACATGCCTACCGTAGAGCACTTGCTCACCCAACCACTGCGGTCCAGAGACGTAAGGTAATCCTAAATTCAGGATCGCCTCCATTAATGGATTACTGCGCGAGACCACATTGCCGATGACAAATAAATCCGGCTTGCTACCCAGTTGCGATAATTGGTCGCTGGAGTATCCTTCGATAAGCTTTATGCCTTGGGCTTCGAGCTGGGTACTCATGGGCGGATACACGTTGGCATCGCATCCCGTTACGCGGTGACCAGCTTGCCGTGCGATGGCAGCGATGCCGCCCATAAAGGTGCCGCAAATGCCCAAGATGTGTATATGCATGATTGAATTTTAGCGAAGGAGTGCGCAT
>JBIPON010000020.1:0-15991 GCA_044379065.1 Polynucleobacter sp.
TCCGATTACCTATGTCCCTGCCCGCAATACCATCATGCTCTCACTTGCATTGGGCTGGGCAGAGGCTTTAGGGGGCTCTGATATTTTTTATGGGGCGAATAGTGTTGATTACTCAGGCTACCCAGACTGCCGCCCTGAATACGTTGCCTCTTTTGAGCGCATGGCCAACCTCGCTACCAAAGCAGGAGTGGAAGCCCACAACGATGCCGAGCGCTTTCGGGTACACGCCCCCATCATTGCCATGAGTAAAGCAGAAATTATTCACTTGGGTATGGAACTGGGTATTGACTACGGACAAACCGTGTCCTGCTATCAGGCTGATGCGCAGGGGCAAGCCTGTGGCGAATGCGAATCCTGCAAGTTGCGCCGAGCTGGTTTTATGCAGGCCGGCGTTGCCGATCCAACCCACTACTGCAAATCTGCGTAACTAGATTCCATATTTGGTGTAATGTCTTTGTTGACATTGTAATTATAACCATTACAATTGCCCAAAGGGCACAGATATGATCATTACGTTTAACCATAAGGGGTTAGAGGGATTTTTTGTAAAAGGAAGCTATAAAGCAATTCCTGCGCAATATGCAGCAAGAATCGAGCGACTCCTGGACCGCTTAGACGCTATTGTTGTTCCTGAAGACATGAATTTGCCCGGTTATAAGTTTCATGAGCTAAAAGGTAAACGTAAGGGCGTTTACTCTGTTTCTGTATCAGGTAACTGGCGTATTACGTTTCGGTTTGATGGCGATAATGTGATTGAAGTTGATTTAGAGGACTACCACTAATGAAGAAATTAATACGAAGCTTACGAAATCCAAACCGTAGACCAACTCATCCCGGCGCCATCTTGCGAGAGGATGTTTTACCAGGACTTGAAATTACTCAAGCTGCTTTTGCCAATTATTTGGGCGTTAGCCGGTTGACTGTTTCGGAGATATTGCACGAAAAAAGAGGTGTGAGTGCAGAGATGGCAGTAAGGATCTCAAAAGTAATCGGCGGTACTCCCGAAAGTTGGCTGCACATGCAGGAAGCAGTTGATTTATGGGAAGTCGAGCAGCGCTTTAAAAAGAATCCCGCAAGTGCGCCTATCGCTATGAAGCCACTATTGGCTGCAGTCTAGTAACCAGGTTATCAATTAACGCTGCATTGATTAAGTTTCTAACCCGGCCACTACTTACTCTGGAAATCCATTAAACGCGCCACGTAACGCGCAATCAAGTCAACCTCTAAGTTCACTGCATCACCAGCCTTGAGCTGACCCAATGTGGTGTGTTGCATGGTGTGCGGAATAATATTAATTTCGATGGTGCAGCCACCTGCATTGCTTTTATTTGCAGCATTCACAGTGAGCGAAACCCCGTTCACCACAATCGATCCCTTATAAGCCAAAAATGGGGCAATCTCCGCTGGCGCTTGGATCACCAAATGCCATGATCCATCGGGGGATTGATCGACTGCTGCGAAACGCTCGACCTGACCAATGCCATCGACATGACCGCTAACTAAATGTCCGCCAAGACGATCGGAGAGGCGCAGCGCTTTCTCTAAATTTACGGGCGCTTGTAGATCAAGACCAATAGTCTTATTTAAAGATTCACGCGAGATATCCAATGAAAATTGGTTACCCTGGATTTGAGTGGCAGTCATGCAAGCGCCCTGGATTGCGATGCTATCCCCAACTAGCACATCATCAAGATAGCCTGCAGGCGTCTCAATGGTGAGGCGCATGCCATCACCAAAGGGTGATGCGCTTGTAATGCGGCCAACTGCAGTAATGATTCCGGTGAACATATTGGTGCTTTTGAGTTAATAGTTTTATGGATGGATGTAAGCTACTTATTGCATGGCATTACTGTCGCACAAACCGTAACCGAATATCGGGATCGAATGCCGTAGCATCAATTCGCTTCCAATCGGTGCGCTCTGTTAATGAGGTCAGCTCAGGTAAATTAGCAATGCCTAGGCCAGAACCCAGTAAGGTCGGCGCCAAGTAGACGAGCAACTCATCTACACAGCCTTCGCGCAATAAAGAGCCATTCAGCTTATGGCCAGCTTCCACATGAATCTCATTCATCTCGCACTCGCTCGCAAGGTAGCGCATCAGCGCAGGTAAATCGACTTTACCCATGCTGTTGGGGATGGAAATCACTTCCACACCCTGAGCCTCGAGTTGTGCCCGCTTCGCTAATTGCGCATCGCTTGTGATCTCGCCGCATACCACCATCGCACCATTGTCTTTGATTAAGGTCGACTTACTTTCAAATGGCTTTAGTACATTTGCAGTCAGCAGAATGTCCAGCTTGGAGTCGATGATGATGCGCTTGGGTTGCCGGAGTGTACTGACGGCCCGTACCGTCAAACTAGCATCATCGTCTTTAATGGTACCAACCCCAGTCAGAATGGCACAAGCTTGAGCGCGCCAGTGGTGACCGTCATCACGGGCAGCAGCGCCAGTAATCCATTGGCTTTGGCCATTGGGTAGGGCAGTTTTTCCATCAAGGCTGGCGGCGACCTTGAGTCGCACCCAAGGCAATTGCCGCGTCATGCGCGATACAAAGCCAAGGTTTAGGGCTGCGGCCTCTTCTTCTAATAATCCACACTCCACCTGAATACCGGCAGCCGCCATCTGCTTTATGCCATTTCCGCTGACTAAGGGATTGGGGTCTTGCATGGCGATCACAACGCGCGCTGGCTTGGCGGCAATAATCGCCTGCGTACAGGGCGGCGTTCTACCGATATGGCAACAGGGCTCAAGGCTGACGTAAATGGTTGATCCACTCAGATCAAGAGTGCGCTTACGTGCATCCGCTAAGGCTTCGATTTCAGCATGGGCATAGCCTACTTGCTGCGTAAAGCCAGTGCCGATGACTTGACCTGCTTGAACGATGACGCAACCAACCCGAGGGTTGGGATTGGAAAGGTACAGGGACTTTTGCGCCTCGGCTAAGGCCAAACGCATAAAGTCGGCATCGTCTTTGGTAAACATACCCCCTATTAAAACCGATTTATCGACAGCTCCTACTATCTTGGCCGGGATCGCATAAGCGCCAACGTCCCCCACTACTCAAAATAGCATGGCGTTCAATCCCTCGTGCATGCTGATGCCGAAATACCATTCGGTTCGCCACAAAACCGCCAGACTGGCTTTTTGCGGATCCAAAAGCATCGAAACTAATCTGCTTGTGCTGCCCTTTGGGCCCTCCAAAACCTGAGCTTCGTTCGTCAATCTCGACTGGGGCGATGTCGCCCTGACTTAGTAATACCTGCTGCATATCGGTTTGAATTACCCGCCAACCCCGCGACCAGTGATACTCAACCGGCACAATTTGAACGGCAAGCCCGTCACCAAATAAAGCGGCTTGGCGCGCAAACTGCGCATGCTGAATAAAACGCCGGGCGACAGCCTCCACTTCCCGCTGCGCCAATTGCTGCTGAATTAGTGGCGCTCCCATGCTAGCCATCATCGCAATAATGGCTACGACCGCCATCATTTCAAGTAGGGTATGGCCGTTCGTCGAGCCATCCTCCATCTTTTTAATCGTGTGTCGCATTAAGTAAGCTGAGGCCTGATCGACTGAGTTGCTGACCACAGTACACGCCAACTCAGCCGCTTTAGGGTGTGATCTCGCTTATCGCGATAAACCATTGACTCTAGTTGGAATTGTTTGGTTGGATTGGAATCGGTTGGTATTGGATTTTTTGGTACGCCACTGCCCACCGCTCGGATTCGCATCAGCTCCCCTATTGCATTGGCATCCATAACAGTGATATCGCATGCCGCACTTGCATCATCCGTATTTAAGACAGTAAGTGGAGTTGCAGTGCTTAATTGCGCTTCGCATTGATCGAGCTGCTTCTCGGCTGCAACAAAGGCTGTGTGTGCCTCTTCTTCGATTGCGAGTAGCCGAATTTGCAGCGCAGTGCTGTGCTCTAAATTGATCACCAAACTAGTCATGATCGCAATAATGCTGAGGACCCAGACAATGATCATGGCGCATTGCGGAAGGCCACAAAGCGACTGAACTCACGCTCCACCAATGTGGTCTTAAGCATAATCTGAATGCCACTACGTCCTGCAGAGGGCGTCCGACCTTGGTGTGTTTTGTGTTCTACCCATTTAAACTGGAGCGAGTCAATATGGCTCATCAAACTAGTATTTTGGAGGCGGCCTTGGCGATCGAGCGAGGTGCACATCAGCGATCCAGCATGGTCACCTACAGCCTTTTGTACAAAAAAGCCTTGGTGCCGTAAGCCCCTTTTGGTTCTGGATTGGGTTTTTCCATCAGCGACTTGTTCAACCCGATTACCTAAGCAATCCCCCTCCGCGCCATCGGCTGGTTCGTGTTTTACCCACAATGCATCCGAATGGTTCCAACCACTACGGTGCTCGAGACCGATGTAATCGACTTTAGCCATACGCTGAGCTTGCCGGTAGTCTCCCAAGGAGCCGATCTTGCGGTAACCTGCCATACGAATGGCGCGCGCCATGAGCTCAAGCACTCGAATCGCATCGTGCTCCACTAGCCAGGCCTTTTCGAGTTGGATTTGTTTGCGCACGAGTGCCGAGCTTGACTGGAGCAGTGGGGCAATCACTGCAATGCCTAGACTCATGCTTACCAAACACCCTAAGAGACTCAAGGCGATCCCCGCTCGTGCTTATCCTGAGTTCGATTCAGCTCAGTGCGCTGCGCCTCGATTTGCCCGTAGCGAAAGAGCGTTCGCTGATAGGCCTCCACCACGCCGATGTAAGCGCCAGCGATCAATGCCATGGCTACCACCACCTCAATCAGCCCAAACCCCCTATCGCCAGCAAGGCAGGCCATATGGGACTTCAGCATTGATGGAGTCAATCGGCTTGGTTGTGGTTTTTGCATTCACCCATATTGCGGGGATGGAGGGCTAATTTCTATCAGGCAATACGGCTTTTGTTCGGTAAAAGTGCTGCGGGCCTACCACTTTTGCCCCCTGCGCTTAAAATAGCGGCTTATGCCTACATCTTCATCCGCCATTTCTTCTGCCCCGCAAGGCCGTCTCTCCTCAACTCAGGAGATTATTGCTGAAATGCAAGCAGGTCGCATGATCATTCTGGTCGATGAAGAGGATCGTGAAAACGAAGGCGATTTAGTTTTAGCTGCCGATCACGTCACGCCAGAGGCCATTAATTTTATGGCCAAGCACGGTCGCGGCTTAATCTGTTTAACCTTGACGCGCGAACGCTGCCAACAATTGAACTTACCTTTGATGGTGCGCGACAACGGCACATCGATGGGTACCAACTTCACGGTCTCGATTGAAGCGGCTAGTGGCGTCACGACGGGCATTTCTGCGGCGGACCGGGCACATACGATTCAAACGGCGGTAGCTCCCCACGCAAAGCCGAATGACCTGATTCAACCGGGCCACGTGTTTCCACTGATGGCGCAACCCGGTGGTGTATTAATTCGGTCTGGCCATACCGAGGCCGGTTGCGATCTCGCCGCATTAGCGCACTGCTCTCCGACCGCAGTCATTTGCGAGATCATGAAAGACGATGGCAGCATGGCAAGACTGCCAGATCTATTAGAGTTTGCCAAAGAGCATCAATTAAAGATTGGTAGTATTGCCGATCTGATTCAGTACCGTAGTCAAAACGAGAGCATCGTGGTGCGTGAAGGTGAGCGAACCTTCTCAACCCCTTGGGGCGACTTTCAGGGGATTGTTTATCGTGATACCCCCAGCTCCTGCGTCCATCTGGCACTAGTTAAGGGTAAGCCAATGGAAAACATTGAAACCTTAGTGCGCGTGCACGAGCCCGCAACCGTGCTGGATTTTTTAGACAGCAAAGAAAGCACCCACTCCTGGCCCTTGGCTCATGCCTTACAGAAAATTGCAGCAGCTCCAGTAGGTGTTGCGGTCTTGCTTAATATTGCTGGTGTTGCTGCACCATCTGACGCAAGCTGGTTATCGCAGTTCCATAAACTCAATAAGAGTATTTCGCCAAGCGAGAATAAAACCGTTGGTCACAAAACTGATTTTCGGAGTTACGGTATCGGGGCGCAAATTCTGAAAGACTTGAATGTAGGCAAGATGCGTTTACTAGCGAAGCCCACGCCCGTACCCAGCCTCTCCGGTTACAAACTTGAAATCACCGGGCATATCCCGTTTGATTCCATCTGAGTTTAGATAAACCCAAGATTACTTTTTGACATCCAACCAATTGGAACCTTTATGACTAGCCTGACTTCCACTCCCGCCATGGATGATGACATTGAAGGCCGCGGCGTCGGTATTTTAGAGGCCGATCTCAATGGGCAAGATATGCGCATTGGTATTGTGCAAGCGCGTTTTAATGAAGACCATTGCAATGCTTTAAGTGAAGCCTGCATCGCTGAGTTAATTCACTTAGGGGTGGCACAAGACGACATTCGGCTAGTGACTGTTCCTGGCGCACTGGAGATTCCGTTTGCGCTCCAAAAACTGGCTGAGACAGGCGAGTTTGATGGCCTCGTTGCTTTGGGCGCTGTCATTCGCGGGGAGACCTATCATTTTGAGCTGGTCTCCAATGAGTCTGCTGCTGGCATTACGCGCGTGTGCCTTGAGTCGGGCTTACCGATTGCCAATGGTGTTTTAACCTGCGATACCGATGAGCAGGCCGATGAGCGCGTCCACATTAAAGGGGCTGACTGCGCACGTGCCGTAGTCGAGATGGCCAACCTCGCCTTAGCCCTCACGCCCGACCTTGATATTGAAATCAATAATGCCGAATAAATCCCCAAAACCATCGGACGAAGGTGTTTCCAAAGTAGCGGCGCCTAAGCGCTCGCTCACGCCCCGCCGCCGCGCCCGCGAATACGCGCTCCAAGGGGTCTATCAATGGCTGGTGATGCGCCGCGCTGGTAGCCTAGGCAATGCCGCAGCCATTAGCAAGCAGCTAGCAGAGGATCCTGCTTTTGCCCGCTGCAAACTGGATTTATTTGAAGGCTTGTTTAAAGGCGTACTCGATCATGCTGATCAGCTGGATAGTGTGATTACTCCTGCCCTCGATCGCCCCGCTAATGAACTCTCACCCGTAGAGCATGCTGCTTTGCTGATTGGCACTTATGAGCTCGCCATGGATCTTTCGGTACCTTATAAAGTCGCAATTAATGAGGCGGTGGAGCTAGCTAAAACCTTTGGCGGCACGGATGGCCATAAATACGTCAATGGGGTACTCGATTTGCTAGCGCAGTCCCTCAGGACTGCTGAGACCCAAGCGGGCTAGGCAAATGCCCTTAGGCCCCCAAGACTTAGGCGTTGGATTGACCCGACGTTCTCGCGGAGCGATTGCGCGCCACTTCATTGAGCTCTTCACGCTCTGCAATGACTTTGTAGGTGTAACTATTAGGCCCACTGCTGGCATTGGGGGCGCCAAGGTAACTGCGCAAACCCGCCTCCAGTGATCCGGCTTTGGCGATGCATGCTTTTAGTATCAATGCACCTACCCGAATGTTTGCCTCCGGCACGAATGCTGCTACAACCCCACCGTAGGGCTCAAATTTCTCGGTATGAACGCGGGTGAGCACTTGCATTAAGCCCTGAGCTCCTGCACGGCTTTGCGCATTAGGATTAAAGCTAGATTCGGTGGCCATAATTGCGAGCAGTAGCACGGGGTCTAAATTAACCTCTTTGGCCACTTCGATGGCATGACTGACATAACGCAGGCTCTCGGCCGTGCTAATCCGGTATTTATTCGCCAAGTGGTTCGCTACCGCGTTGCGCTCTTTGTCGCTCTTCAAAAACTGGGCATCGAGGGCAGCAAGGTCGATCTTGCTGCTAGGTATTGCCGCTGCGGCAGGGGCAATCGACGGAAATGCCGCTGGGGATTCGGTATTACCAAAGTCCAATTGGACATGCTCCAAGAGCAATTGCCGTGCCTCGCTAGGAACCAATATGCGCGCAAACTCAAAGGCGCCGGCGTTGGTGCGTGGACCGGTTAACCAAAGGCTAATGGCCAGGAATACAAGGACCATCCAGGTATTTGTACTCAGCGCCCTTAAAAATGGCGGTAGGTCCAGCCGTGCAAGCTGGAGCTTCAAGCTATTGAATTGCGACGCTACGATGTCAACTGGTTTTCTCATTTACTGGAGTCACTCTGCAATCTGCCACTTCGACGACCTGCATATTGCATTGCAACATTTAATATAGATGATGCATAGTAGGTAGCCCTATATATCATGTCAAGTATATAAAAGTAGTTTTCTATAGGTTTTTACTACTATAGACGGGCACTTGACTCTCCTTGGGGCGAATAAGCGAATAAAAATACATATAAATCATTAGCTTATAAATGTTAGTCTGCACTAATTTTGGTATATGAAAATCCACCTGTAAACGGACTTTTTTTCATGATGTAGAAGATAAAAACACTAGATCTAGTTATTTTTTTGCAATCAAAGACCTAGGGGTAGTGTTCAACTACTGACTTGAGGGCAGTGGATGGTATCCATACACTCGGTATTAAACAGAGCGATTAGAGCCTTGCTACACTTCAATGCATCCTGCAGTAATCTTGCAACTCCTTCCTATCGAGCCTAGCCATGCCCAATTCCACTATTCAATCTACTTTGCAAAACCCTGCCTTGTTTCAGGCCGATGCCTGGATCAACGGTCATTGGGTTGCAGGGAGCTCCCGCTTTGCGGTAGACAACCCAGCAAGCGGCGAGGTGATTGCGCAGGTTAGTAATTTGGGTGCTACTGAGGCTGAAGCAGCAATTGCAGCGGCTGAGGCAGCCTTGCCAGCTTGGCGGGCAAAAACCGCAAAAGAGCGCTCTAGCGTTCTGCGCCGCTGGTTTGATTTGATTGTCGCCAATAGCGATGATTTAGCCCGAATCTTGACCTTAGAGCAAGGCAAGCCCCTGGCTGAAGCCAAGGGCGAAGTTGCCTACGGTGCTAGCTTTTTAGAGTGGTTTGCCGAAGAAGCCAAGCGGGTGGCTGGCAGCATTCCGGCGAGTACGTGGAGCGATAAACGCATGCTCGTTCTCAAACAGCCGATCGGCGTGTGCGCCGCGATTACTCCATGGAACTTTCCGATTGCCATGATTACGCGCAAGATTGCTCCCGCCCTAGCGGCTGGCTGCACCATTGTGATTAAGCCAGCCGAGCAAACGCCCCTGTCGGCACTCGCCTTAGCCGAACTAAGTCGCCAAGCCGGCATTCCGGATGGGGTGGTAAACGTGGTGACCGGGGATGCAGACCATTCTGTCCTAATTGGTAAGGCGCTTTGCGCTTCACCTGTCGTGCGCCACCTATCCTTTACTGGCTCAACTGAAGTTGGCCGAATTTTGATGGCGCAGTGCGCCCCTACGATCAAAAAGCTCGGCCTCGAGCTGGGTGGACATGCCCCCTTCATTGTGTTTGAAGATGCCGACATTGATGCTGCCGTTGCCGGAGCAATGGCCTCCAAATACCGTAATGCCGGCCAAACCTGCGTCTGCGCCAACCGCTTTTATGTTCATAGCAAGGTCATCGACGCTTTTACAGAGCGCTTTGCTAAAGCAGTGCAAACCTTAACCGTTGGCAATGGTTTGGATGCTGGTGTGATGCAAGGTCCCCTGATTGATGCCGCAGCACTTACCAAGGTTGAGGAGCACGTGGCCGACGCGCTTGCCAAGGGAGCCAAACTCGTTACCGGCGGTAAAGTAGCCGCCATTGGAGGGCACTTTTACGAACCCACTATTTTGTCTCACGTCACGACAGCGATGCGCATTAATAGCGAAGAAACCTTTGGGCCGGTAGCGCCCATCATGGCTTTTGATGATGATGCGGAAGTCGTGCGCCTAGCCAATCAATCACCCTTTGGATTGGCCTCTTATTTTTATAGCCGTGACATTGGCCGGATCTGGAACGTGGCTGAAGCCCTCGAGTACGGCATCGTCGGCGTGAACAGTGGTGCGGTTTCGAATGAAGTGGGTCCCTTTGGAGGCGTCAAGCAATCCGGTCTTGGACGCGAAGGCAGCGTTTGGGGGATGGATGAGTATCTAGAGATGAAATACGTGTGCGTGGGGCTATAAGGATATCCACCAAAGGCCCAAGTGGAATCACCCATCAACACCTTACTTATTAAATACCTCTGAATGCGTACCAATTCTGGCTAAACGCAATTCGCCATCGCTGACTTTGTAAATTAATACGCAGTCATTTGTAATGTGGCAATCCCAGAATCCACTATAGGCACCCTTTAGTTCATGATTCACATACTTTGGCGGGAGAGTTTGTCTATTTAACAGTAATGTAATTACTATTAAATATTCTGCTTGGTTAAACTTGGGACTCTGGACGATTTTTTTAAAATCTTTTCGGTAATGCGTGCTAGGTACAGGCTGTAACAAATTCAACGCAATAAATCCTTATGCAGTGCATCTGCTGTTTTGTACTTCTTTAATTTAGTCTTTGCTTTAGGCGACTCAAGCTGCTTAATCGCCAGCATGGTTTTCTTGTTTGGCGTACGTAAGTCAAATGGAATTGCCCCATCCGTCGCAACTCGCTTCAAAAAAAGGCGGATTGCATCTGAAATATTCAAGCCCATTGCTTCAATCACTTCCGCAGCCTCTGCTTTCGTTTTGGCATCAATGCGGCAACGTACATCGGTTGTGAGCATAGTATCCTCCAATAGACATGCCGCCATTGTAGCTACAAATTGCTACAGAAACAAGGGCCCAAAACAGTTTTAGCGCTTTCTGTAAACCAAATCCCAAACGCCATGCCCCAAGCGAATGCCGCGATTCTCAAACTTGGTAATGGGTCTATAGGACGGTCGCTCGGCATATCCAGGATGGTTGCCCTCAAGATCTTTTAAGGTAGGTGTGAATTCGTTTTTAGATTCACTAGGGCCATCCGCGCCAGAATCAACAACATCGGTGCGGGTAAAAGTTTCAATACGAACCCGTTCAATAGAGGTGTTTTGTAAGCTTGTCTCACGATTCAGAACCAGCAGCATTTGCTCAGCATAGTTGTGCCAATCGGTTGCCAAGTGTAAATAGCCGCCCGGCTTTATACGGGATGCTAAAAGTTGGGCAAACTGCTGTTGTATCAAGCGGCGCTTATGGTGGCGTTTTTTATGCCATGGATCTGCAAAATAAATATGGATACCATCTAAAGAATCTTCAGCAATCATGTGCTCGAGCACTTCGACTGCATCGTGGCGAATTAAACGCAAATTGGTGAGGCCTAATTCACCAATGCGCTTGAGTAAAGCGCCTACTCCCGGCAAATGCACTTCGATCGCTAAAAAGTCATCCTCCGGGCGTAACTGCGCAATGGCGGCCGTGGTTTCGCCCATACCAAAACCAATCTCCAAAATTCGGGGGCGAGAGCTACTTACATCATTAGTACTCGGATGAATAAATGTAGCTGCCCAACCAAATGGCTGATTCTGAAAAGGGACTAAAAACTGAGGACCTAAGTCATCGAGCGCGCGCTGCTGGCCAGCGGTTAAGCGTCCTGCACGGAGCACAAAAGACCGAATACGATCCGTGCGATCCGCCTGCCCTACGAAGGTAGTCTGGCCGACTTGCGTTGATTTAGTTTCCACAGAATGCAATAGCGCGATGGTTTACGTATTCGCCAAGAGGACTTTAAAGTAGGCAATGGTTTCTTTTAGTCCATCCTCCAGGTTCACTTTAGGCTCCCAACCGAGCTTGGCTTTTGCTAAGGCGATGTCAGGTTGGCGCTGCTTCGGATCATCCGATGGCAGTGGTGCAAAGACCAGCTTGGATTTGCTATTGGACAAGCGCAGAATCGTTTCAGCCAGTTGCAGCATGGTGAACTCACCTGGGTTGCCCGTGTTGACGGGACCAGTAAAGCCGGCTTCAGAATTCATCATTTTGACCATAGCATCAATTAGGTCATCAACGTAGCAAAAACTACGTGTTTGCTGACCATCGCCATAGATAGTGATGTCTTTACCTTGTAATGCTTGCACAATGAAGTTACTCACCACCCTGCCATCATTGGGGTGCATGCGCGGACCATAGGTATTAAAGATGCGCACAACCTTAATGTCGAGTTGGTGCTGGCGGTGGTAATCAAAAAAGAGGGTTTCGGCGCAGCGCTTCCCTTCGTCATAGCACGAGCGAATACCAATCGGATTGACTTTGCCCCAATACGACTCGGGCTGGGGATGCACTTCAGGATCGCCATAGACCTCGCTGGTGGATGCCTGCAAGATGCGGGCTCGGGTTCGCTTAGCCAGGCCCAGCATGTTGATTGCACCGTGTACGCTGGTTTTGGTGGTTTGCACTGGATCGTACTGGTAATGCACCGGCGATGCTGGGCAGGCTAAGTTATAAATCTGATCCACTTCCACATACAGCGGAAAGGTAATATCGTGGCGCATCACCTCCAGACGTGGGTTATCTAATAGGTGTGCAATGTTTTGTTTGCTGCCCGTGAAGAAGTTGTCTACGACCAGAACTTCATTGCCCGCAGATAAGAGTGTTTCAGTTAGGTGCGAACCTAGGAAACCAGCGCCGCCGGTGATTAGGATTTTCTTGGCATTAATGGTGTTCATTGAGGCGGGGTTCTTAATCATGGGGCATTCCAGAAAAAATAATAGGGTGATAAAAAACTGCCGTGTTCATGATGGTGGCATATCCCAACTCGCCGAGCGATAGGCGTGCACTACCTCCGCCAAGACAATCAGCAGGGAAGTCATAAAAGAGATTAAACCCAGTACAAAGGTAGCAACAACATACCCGGTCTGCAGCAGCGCTACCGAGCCAGTCTGAAAGAAAAATAACTCGAGTACTGTTAAGGAAATCAATACGCCGCTGAGCACATTAAAGAAGATAGCGACGGTGCATAAACGACCCCGCATCTTAAACTCACGTAGCTCAATCTCATAATGCATGCGTAACTTATCCGAAAGGGCTTGGTTGCCATATAAGGCATTCTGCACAAAGCGCATCCGGTCTACTGTCCTAGCGAGGCGTGTCGAAATAGCACCAACTAAGGTGGCCACCGCAGTGAGCAAGAACACCGGCGCTAAAGCCAATTGAATGTTGCTGGTTAGGGCATCAATAGTGATGTTCATGGAATTATTTAGTTATTGATAAAGTGGAAGCGATTTTATGGGCATTATGTATAAATACGATTTTGGGTTATATACACTTCTACTCCAGTTTTTATCGCTTTAGATCTCGATAAAAATTTTCATGTACGCCATACCCCATTAACACTATCTTAGTTTTATCCAAGCTAACTGAATAAGCCAAGAGCATTTGTTGGTTATTAAACTTAAATTTGTAGGCTCTTGCACCAGCTAGATCACCCTTTTTCATTTCACCCTTTTGGGGGTTGCCAACAATCTCCCGAATAACCTGATCAATGGCTTTTTTTTCAGGAGGAGATATCTTCTTAATCGCTCTATCAAAGCGTGGTGTACTTAGAACAATCATCCAAATTGATACTCATTGAGATTGCCAGCTTTTACCTCTTCGATACTCACAAGCATATCTTGCAGCATGTTAATTGGTAAGTCGGGATTTTCCTCAGCAACCTTACCTAGGCGAGCCCAATACTCAATTTGTTTTGGAACAGATCTATGCATTGCCTGAGCATAGGGCTTTGCATCTTCAATTAACAAGTCCGATAATTTAATTGCAATAGGCATAATTTGCTCCGATGTAAGTGGGTTTCATTTTACTACTTAAAGTTGCATTTTACAACCTTTTTTATTCTGCAAATGCAAGCTGACTAAGACCACGCTACTAAACCCGTATACGCTGTAATCAGAACAACTACACCAAACGCAATGCGGTACCAGGCAAACGGCACAAAGGTATGGGAAGCCACATAATGTATTAACCAGCGTACGCAAATAAAAGCAGAGATAAAGGCTGCAATAAAACCCACCACAATCGCCCAGCCAAAATGCATGGTCTCCGCACCACTCGTTTGAATGGGATTGATCCAGAGCTTTAAAAGCTCATATGCTGTAGCGCCACCAATGACTGGAATAGCCAAGAAGAAAGAGAACTCGGTTGCAACTGCTCTGGGTAAACCAAACAGCATGCCGCCAATGATGGTGGCGCCCGAACGGGAGGTTCCAGGAATGAGGGCGGCGCACTGAGCCAATCCCACCTTTAAGGCATCCAGCGGCCTTAGATCATCAACCGATGCAATTACCCTCTGATTCTGTTTGGCTGCTTTATCTGTACTACTGCTGGCACTTGCCATCTGCTTTTGGCGACTCTCTGCCCAGAAAATAATCAGGGCGCCGCCAATAAATGCCATGGCAACGGGTACAGGTGAGAACAGAAATTGCTTGATGTATTTACCAAAGAGCAATGCCAGAGTCATTGCCGGAATGGAGGCAATCAACACATTCACCACAAAGCGCTGCGAAGATCTACTGGTCTTAATGGTAGAAGCGACTGACCACAACTTGCTCCGAAACTCCCAGCAGACCGCCAAAATAGCGCCAAACTGAATAATCACCTCAAAGGCTTTGCCGCGCTCATCATTAAAGCCCAGTAAGTCTCCGACCAAAATGAGGTGTCCTGTACTGGAAATTGGTAAAAACTCGGTCAAGCCTTCCACAATTCCGAGAATAAGGGCCTTGCCCAGTAGTAAAAGATCCATGGGCTTGATTTTACGGCCTGCGGGCAATTCCAAGCCCATATTGCGCTCCTGGAAAATGGTAGCCCTACTCCAAGCCATCGGTCTTAGGCATTCAGAGTCGGTTTAGCCTTAAACTGAGGGTAACGGGATACTCCCTCTTCATTTATTTCTAGTAAACATCCATTTGAATGACCTTGCCGTTTTATTCAGTTCCCACCCACTTTAAGCGCCGCTATCTCCAAGGTGTGATGAATGCCGGCATTTGGGGCGCTCTGGCGTTGACTATTCCCGCCAGCAGTTTGGCGCAAGTAGTTAATCCAGCCCAAGATCGCAATGCGTCCACCGCCGGTCAAGTGACTGTACTCCCCGATGCATCCATCAAAACACCGAGTACACCACCGCAGAATCTATCCTTGCCGCCCGCATTAACAGCGTCCGCCTCGAGTAGCGTTCCGGCATTTAGTAACTTTAGCCAACAGCCTGGAGATCCTACTGCCCCGACACAAAACATGGATTTAGTGCGCCTCTACCAAGAAGCGGCATTTAATGATCCCGCCCTGAACAGCGCCCGCTTTAATTACGCTGCCAATAAAGAGTTTTACTGGCAGGGCCTATCCACTTTATTGCCGCAAGTGTCAGCCAATCCAGCGGCAACCCGATTTTTTCAGCACGGTGAGGGCAATAGTCGGGTATTTGATCAGCGCAGCTATACAGTGACACTGACCCAGCCTATTTTTAATGCTGCGGCACTTGAGGTATTTCGGCAAGGCGACCTCGTTACCAAGGTATCGGATCTGCAGTTCTTGCAAGCGCAGCAGGATTTAGTTATTCGGGTCTCCCAAGCCTACTTTGATGTACTCACAGCGCAAGACAATGTCGAGCTCTTTCAGAACAAAAAGGGATTGATTAAGCAGCAATTGCAAGCAGCCCAATCCAAATTTGAAGTGGGCTCTGCCACCATCGTGGATACGAATGATGCGCAAGCCCGCTTTGATTTAGCCAATGCCCAAGAGATTGCAGCGCAAGCGGAGCTAGTGGTGCGGCGCGGCGTACTCGAACAAATCATTGGTCGCCCGGTTGCCAGCCTAAAGCCCCTTGCTAAAGATGCCACGATTGCAGGGGTCGTGATTGATCCCCGTGTACAAAGCAAAGCCAGTAAAGACAACGTGAGCGCCACGGCAAATGCAAATGGCATCAATCCCAATCTGCCACCAGGGCAAACACTGGACGATTGGGTCAAGCAGGCTGAGGCCGCTAACTACGGGGTTCTTGCTAGTCAGCTCAACGTCAATATCGCCCAAAGTACCTACCGGAGCGCCCTAGCAGCCAATGTCCCAACGGTGAACTTCGTTGGCACGACTGGCTTTAATGCAGCCAATGGCTCGCAAACCAATTTCAATCCATCGACCACGCAAAA
>JBIPON010000116.1:0-5292 GCA_044379065.1 Polynucleobacter sp.
GGAATGGTGCAGATACGCGGGTATTCTCAGTAGAGACAACGCCAGGGAGTAATTTCACCCAGGGGATGTTACAAACCACAGGCAATGCCTTAGATGTCGCAATCAAAGGCGATGGTATGTTTACCGTTCGCCGTCCAGATGGACAAGAAGCCTACACCCGAGCTGGTAAGTTCATGGTGAACGAGCAAGGTATGTTGATGATTGGTAAAGACATACCAGTTGTAGGTGCTGGCGGAACCATCACCATTCCGATTGGAGCTATTGTGCAAATTGCAGAAGATGGCGCCGTCTTTACGCAGTTACCCGGAAACCAATTTTTAAACCAGGCCGGGAAACTGAAGTTAGTCAACCCCAATAACAATGATTTAGTCAGGGGTGCAGATGGCCTTTTTGATCTGCCAGGGCAACAGGCTGCTGCTGACCCAGCCGTCAGAGTTGTGCAGGGCGCTTTTGAGATGAGCAACAACAACCCGACTTTAGCCATGGTGCAAATGATTGATCAGAGTCGGATGTTTGATTTAAACAGCCGATCTATTACATTTGCAGACCAAAACGCAAGAACAGCAACCAGCTTGCTATCCCTTACACGATTCTAATTCTTATTCATAACACGAGAAAATAAAAAAATGTTACGTTCATTATGGATAGCAAAAACCGGCATGGACGCCCAGCAGTTCAACCTGGACGTCATCACCAATAACTTGTCGAACTCGTCGACAACCGCGTTCAAGCGTGTGCAGCCGATGTTTCAGGATTTGCTCTACACCACATTGCGCTCTGCAGGATCGGCATCAAATGCGCAAAATTTGCTACCAACAGGCCTGCAAATTGGTGCTGGTGCTGCTGTGACATCAACAGAACGCAATAACATTCAGGGCGGATTGCTACAAACTGGAAATCAACTCGACGTCGCAATTCAAGGCAATGGCTTCTTTCAGATCCAGTTGGCAGATGGAACATTGGCCTATACCCGTAATGGGCAGTTCAGTAAAAGTGCAACGGGTCAGATCGTGACGGCGGCAGGTAACGTAGTTGCAGGGGCCGGAGTGATTCCCGCAACCGCAACATCGATCACCATTAATCAGGCCGGTTTGGTGCAATATACATTGCAAGGCAATACCAACGCGATTCAGGCGGGCCAGATTACGATGGCGAATTTCATCAATCCAGCCGGTTTACAAGCCTTAGGCGGTGGAAATTTTATACCCACTCCAGCTTCTGGTACAGCACAAAACAATATTGCTGGATCAAATGGTATGGGCACAACAAACCAGTATTACATCGAGCAGTCGAACGTTAACGTAGCGGAAGAGCTCGTAAACCTAATTGCGTCGCAACGTGCATACGAAATCAATACGCGCGCAGTGACTGCAACCGATCAAATCTTGCAACGTGTAAGTAATATGGGGCAGTGATAATGAACTTATTTAGAGCCTATCCAAAGCTATCCATTCTGGCTATGTGTGCCATTGTGTTGGGCGGTTGCGCTAGCGCTGATCGTCCATCGTTGCTGACCACGCCCTCAACTGCGCGACCACGCCCAATTCAGGAAACATCGGCCAATATGGGCAGTCTTTACCCAGCTAATTCTGGTGGTCCGTATGTGAATGCAGTAAGTCATCGCCCTTTGTTTGAGGATCGCCGAGCACGTAATGTGGGGGATACGCTTACGGTTCTTCTCAATGAAACAACCAGTGCCGCAAAAAATTCTGGTATGTCTGCCGCACGAAAGGCAAATGCCAATTCCCAATTTGGCAATACCAGCACAACTCCGTTCGGGCCTTACACCAGCATTGCGAATGTGGCAAACTTCGGCGGATCTGGCGATACTAAAACAGAAGGAACAGGCGCTAGCGCAGCAAGCAATACCTTCGCCGGAACCATTACCGTTACCGTTGTTGAAATTCTGTCTAATGGAAACTTGGTAGTTGCTGGTGAAAAGCAAGTTGCAGTTAGTAACGAAGAAGAAATTATTCGCTTTGGTGGCGTAGTTAATCCAAATACGCTGGTATTTAATCAAGTGTCATCCCAGCAGGTTGCGGATGCTCGCATCGAATATCGTGGTCGCGGCGCCACTGATGATACTCAGGGTGCTGGGTGGTTGACACGCTTGTTTTTAAAGCTCGCACCGTTCTAATGGCGACCAAAATGAATGCTTTTTCCAAACTAAAAAAGCAAGCATTAGTCATGCTATGTATTAGTGCTATCTCAACCACATGTTTTGCGGATCGCATTAAAGATTTTGCAGATATTGCCGGACAACGATCCAACCAATTGGTTGGTTACGGATTGGTTGTTGGTTTGGATGGCACGGGAGATCAAACGACGCAGACGCCATTTACTTTGCAAAGCGTATTGCAAATGATTGGTGTTTTGGGTGTCACGATCCCGCAGGGTGGTGGTCAAACCCAGTTGCGTAATACGGCTGCAGTCATGGTCACCGCTGATTTTCCAGCCTTGGCACGTCCAGGTCAGCAAATCGATGTGACGGTGTCATCCCTCGGTAATGCAACCAGCCTCAAAGGCGGGACATTAGTCATGACGCCCTTAAAGGCAGCAGATGGACAAGTGTATGCACAAGGGCAAGGAAGTATTGTTATCGGAGGCTCCAGAGCAGCAACTGGTGGTGCAGCAACCTCTATCAATCACCTCAATGCTGGACGTATTCCAGCGGGTGGATTGATTGAAAGGGCAGTGCCCTCATTATTAGCAGATGAATTCATCCAAATTGATTTGCGCCGAGCTGATTTTGCGCTGATGCAAAAAACAGCAGAGGCAATTGGCAGACGCTTTGGTTTAGGTACCGCGCTACCTATTGATGCAAGATCGCTCAATGTGCGTGTCCCAGTCGAGCCGCTACAAAGAACAGCCTTCATGGCTGCATTACAAGACTTGGATGTGCAAATGGTGCCTGGACCCGCCAAGGTTATTTTGAATTCGCGATCCGGATCAGTTGTGATGAACCAATCCGTGCAGTTATCACCATCCGCTGTGGCGCATGGCAACCTGACAGTCAAAATACAGCAAAGCCCTACAGTGAGTCAGCCCTTACCGTTTAGCCGTGGTCAAACTGCCATTGCTTCGCAAGATACTGCGACGATCAGTGATAGCGGCAAAGAGAATAGTTTGATCTCGGTGCCCCCAGGCGCATCCTTAGACCAGGTGGTGAAAGCCCTTAATATGCTTGGTGCTACACCGCAAGATTTGATTTCGATATTGCAATCACTTAAATCCGCAGGCGCCCTCCGGGCTGAGCTCGAGGTCATTTAATGAGTGCAGTAAACGCCATCACGCCATCAATTGATCAAACTAGCGCCCGGATTATTGCGAATAATAGTCCAGCGCCAGCGCAGACATCAAATGAAGATAAGTTAAAGAAAGCTGCTCAAGGGTTTGAGCGCACTCTAATTCGTCAAATGCTCAGTACCGTTCGGAATACCAATATACGTGGAACCGAAGAGCAAAGTAGCGCATCTAAGTCATACCTGGAAATCATGGATGACCACATGGCCGATATGCTCTCTCGAGGCAAAGGGATGGGTTTTGGTACAAAAATGGCGGAGCAGCTGATTCAGCAGGCCAACGCCGGAAAACTAATCGGAAACGGTGAAATAGCCGTTAAAGAACTGAATGCACCAAGAGAAACTGTGGTTTCGGCTGAAACACTCAAGTCATTGCAGAGGCCAGATGGCTTCCTTGGCGCACCTAAATAAGTAAAGGCTCAATATGGGAATCTATTCCATAACCGAATCAGCAATGGCTGGCTTGAATATTGCTCAAGCAGGGATATTGACAACCTCACAAAACGTAGCCGGAACAACGGTTGAGGGATACTCACGTCGAAATGCCAATGCCATCATGGACTCATTGGCACCGAATTCCTTGATGCACAATGGCTCGAGTTTTGCCGTAGAAGGGTTCACACGCCATTATTCTTCTTTAATTGGCTCACAACTTCTAACACAGCAGTCAAAATCAAGCTACTCCGATACCCTAGTTCAATATACGAATTCGATTGATAGTCTAGTTGCGGATAAATCAACTGGTTTAAATACGGCCATTAGTAAATTCTTTAATACGATGGGTACGTATGCCGCTGACCCAACGAATAAAGCAATGGCTGGAGCGATCACTGGCAGTGCAAAAGAAGTGGCTCAGCGCATGACGGGAATGAGCACCCTTGTAAGTCAGATTCAAAGCGATGCTCGCAGTGCACTGACAGAAACCGTAGCTCAAGTGAATACCATCTTGCCGGCTTTGGCAAGTATTAATCAAAAAATTGTGAATGGAAATAGTCCGGGCAATAGCGCGCCCTCGGCAGACTTGCTTGATGAGCGCGACCGACTATTAAGTCAATTGCAAAAGTTGGTTGGCGGGCAAAGCTTAATTAATTCCGACAGTACTGCCACCCAGTTGGTTTCCGGCATGCCCCTTGTGGAAAGGGCGATTGCCAATAGGGTGACGATCAACGCGGATCAAAAAACCGTTGCCTTGACTTTCAATTTGCAAAATGGACCTAATAAAGGCGTGCTTACTACTGTGCAAAGTTTGGATGGTGGACAGGCCGGCGCTTTATTGGAGTTGAATAATAATTTTGTGCCAGCTATTCAAAAGCGCTTAGATACGATAGCAATGGGTCTTGTAAAAGTGGCAAATACCGCCGCTCAAACATCCCCAGGAACGGCGACAAATTTGGCAATATTCGGATTCAAGGTGGCTGACAAAACCTATTCAAGCTTAGCTTCAAATGATTTAACAGGGCAGTTACCCGACATTAAAAATGAAAATGATTTATTAGATCTCTACAGCAGCTTGGGTAATGCGATCTCGTTCAATAGCGCAGTGAAGGTTGGCACCAGCAGCGGTACATATACGAGCATCAGCTCCTTAACGGCCAGTCCAACTACCTTAGCTGGCAGTTACACTCTAACTAAAGTAAGCCCAACCCAGCTAAACATTGCGGATAGTTCCGGAAAGAATCAAACCGTTTCATTAAATACGAGTGTTTCTGGGGGGCTTCAGACAGTTGACTTTAATCAACTAGGTATCACCATGCAGCTGAAGAATTTCAGCCCAGCGCTTAGCGCAGTCAGTGCCACTAGCGCGATCAGAAATGCGGCGACTCTACCTGTTGGCGCTATTGGCGCTGCTATTACGCAAACCGTTTCCAACATGGCTCTACAAAACAATGTGCAATCCGGTACGTACACGTTCACTGCAGCAGGTAACCAGGTAACACTGACTAGTAGTAATGGCGGCAGTCAAACGCTTACGGTTTCGGGTGGTGTGGTT
>JBIPON010000001.1:0-41626 GCA_044379065.1 Polynucleobacter sp.
CCAGCGAATGCGGCCTTCAAGGACTCTTCAGTCTTTGTGCCTTTTACAGTTTTGCTCATTTAAGGGCTCCTTGTTTTCAGTTAAATCAAAATGGAGGGGATGCAATTCAATCAAGGATTGAAGGGATCACCACAGACAAATTATGCGGATCTTTGGGGTCTAAATAATCGTATTTTTGTATTAGAGCGATAGTTAAAACCATTCAAATTTGTCTTTCTGATTAACTTAATAAATGTGTCACAATTTAAAGTAAGTAAATACTAACAAATATTGAATGCAATAAACCATCTCAACCCATTGTTTTTGTTATATATATTGCCATGTAAGGCTTATTAGTTTTACTTTGCCTTCAGGGCTGCGATCGATGCAGCGCAATCCCGAATACCATAGTTGTAAAACTTGCCTGCATTTTCCTTTTTTAGGGATTGGGCGCATTCCGTAATGGAATTGCGTAAATTAATTGCAGGAACAGTGCTGGTGGCCATATCAAAATCCTCAGAAGATAAACAAAAAGAACATCAAGCCAAAATCCCAGTTTGATGTCGCTTAATTGATCCTACAGCATAAAATAATCAGGAAGCGTGGCCAAAAGAAATGAAAAAACCCCTTCGTGTCATAAGTAAGTTGAGCGCCGTTATTGGCCTTCGGCCAATCCCATCCTTCAGTGAGCCAGGAAAATCCCTATGAAAAAAACAGACTTATATAAAAACCTGGGGCTATCCGTGGCACATAAGATGAAAAATGCCGCCAAAGTAAAGGGCCCCGGAGCAGGGACTCAGTCCAAAACTAAACAACAGCTGGCCGATGAGCTAGTAAAGGCCAATCCGCTATTGGCTGCATTCTCTGGCAAGCCCAAGTCAAAGCCGCCGAATGAAGCCTGAAGGATCTCAGTATTGGTTGATTGATGGCTTGAAGGTGTTTGCGGCGCAGATTATTGTTTTGCACCACTGCGTTAGTTATGGGCAATTGGCTCTAGCAACTTCGCTCCAGTTACCTAGTCTCGGTAGCATCTTGTTTGATTACGGCAGATATGCCGTTCAAGTATTTTTAGTGATGGCTGGCTACCTCGCAGCGCAGTCGGCTGAAAAAGCCTTTGCGATAAGTCATGCGCATTCAAAGGTAAGCGGATCTCGATTGGTAGCGCAATTGGCGATTCGTCGCTACTTGCGTTTGGTTGGGCCTTATATCGTCGCATTATTGATCACCATGGTGTGTGCGGCACTGGCGCGCCAATGGTCTGCGGACGAGTACATTGGGCAGCCCGAAACAATCGCTCAATTCTTGGCCCACCTCTTTTTATTGCAAGGTCTGCTGGGGCATGACTCAATCTCGGCAGGAGTTTGGTATGTAGCAATTGATTGGCAGCTTTTTACAGCGCTGGCGGTGATCTATGCGGTTATTCAGCGGCAGATGGTGCGCATCGGTGTCGTATCTATTTTGATTGTGGCATCGCTCTTGTACTTCAATCGCCATGCCAGCTTCGAAAACAGCTTCATTTACTTTATTGGCTCGTATGGCCTTGGCGTTCTGGCGTATTGGGCCGCTGGCCTCAATGCAATCAAGGCCAGAGCAAAAAAGGCGCTGCTGGCGATTGCCATCATTTTGCTTTTTTCTGCGTTACATTCAGTCTGGCTGCGTAATTACCTTGCACTTGGTATTGCATTTCTATTGCTGTATGCAGGCAATAGACCCTATCCGCATCCGCATCCGCAATCGTGGCTCGCCAGTGCAATGCAGTGGGCCAGTGCCCGTGCTTATTGCGCCTTCTTAATCCACTTTGCATTCATCCTCTTGGCTAACACCGTACTACTTGCATTACATGTGACAAGCCCTGCAATTGGATTGAGTTTGATTGTCCTTGTATCTGCGCTGAGCTGGATTGCTGCAAACTATTTATACCGCTGGGTTGAGTTGCCCATTGGGCGCTGGCGCCCCGCCGAATTGTTTTCCTAATCTGCACTTCCCAAAATAAGAAAAGAAGCAGCCTACATAGTGACTACGGTGTTTTTAAAACCGCATGCGAAACGATGCCATGACTTTCTAATTTATCCCTGCCGCCTAAGCATTCAATTTCCAGTAGGCAGATCGATGCAATGGTGTTGGCGCCCACTTGCTTGATTAGCTTGGCGGCAGCGATCAGCGTACCCCCAGTTGCCAACACATCATCGATCAGTAGCGCGCGTGAGCCAGCAGGCAAGGATGCGCTTTGGATTTCCAGTGCGTCCGATCCGTATTCCAAGCCATACGACTCTCGGTGACTGGCTAGCGGCAGTTTATTGGGCTTGCGTACTAGCACCAGGCTTTTTTGACTATGCAGGGCAAGTGCCGAGGCAAATACAAATCCGCGTGATTCCACTCCAACGATGTGGCTGTAGTCCAACTGCTGAGCAATTGACGCCATATGTCGGATGGCCTCAGTAAAGGCTGCTGGATTGCCTAGCAATGGTGAAATATCCCGAAACTGAATGCCTGGCTTTGGAAAGTCGGCGATGGTTGGCAGATAATCGAGTAATTGCATTCGCTGGGTATTCATGAATTTAGTGTCACCATTGGTCTGTGCTGCGTATTGCTTCTAAGATAACGACTACATAAGGTTTATGTTGAGATGAGTCATCCCTTCGTCATTATTACCGCTTTAGAGAATGAGCTCGATCCAAAACGCCTCCCGCCAAAAACAGCAGTGGTTTATGCCGGGATTGGTAAAGTGAATGCAGCGATTGCAACATTTAAAGCAATCCAAACCTATCGCCCACGGGAGATCATTAATTTTGGTACCGTCGGGCGAATTAACCCAGCGGTGAGTGGCTTGCTGGATATTGGTAAGGTCGTGCAGCGGGATGTTTTTGCAGAGCCCTTGGCTCCGCGTGGAGAGGTGCCATTTTCCACACGTCCGAATGCCTATGTATCCGAGGGCGGAAAGTATGTGTGTGGTTCTGGTGATAGTTTTGTAACGGAGTCTGACCCATGGCTGATTGCACAAGCCATTGATGTGGTGGATATGGAGCTCTTTGCCATTGCCGCAGTCGCACACGATGCAGCTATTCCATGGCGCTCATTCAAATACATTACGGATGATGCTGATGCATCCGCTGGCACTGATTGGCATACGGGCGTGCAACATGGCGAAGAACTCTTTTTGGAACAATTGCGCAGGGTGATGGGACGGTAAATCCCTTGCTTTCCTATTCTGCGGATTAGCGCATGCCCGCAAAGACTTGATGCGATATCGGCTTGCCATTGGGGCCAATTTTGACGAGGACCATGTCACCCGAGCCAAGCAATACTCCGGTGAATGCCTCAATATTGACGTGGTGACTGACCATGATGATGGGCGTCTTTGGAAATTGCTTAAGGCTCTTTTGAACCAGCTGACGTAGCCCTTCGGTTTGCTGATTCGATTGACCCATGCTTTCAAAAAAAGAACCCAGCGATTTATCGATGAGTACAGGCCCTTTATTTAACAAGGTAGCAGTGTCAACACAGCGGCACCACGGACTACTAAAGACTTTGGCGCTTTCGATACCTTGTTGGCTCAACCACTGCCCGGTACGCTCAGCTTGTTTTTTTCCAAACTCGCCCAAATTGCGCTGCGTACTGCATTGATCAAGGCGATAGCCTGTAGGATCACTAAAGCCAGGGGCGTCCGCATGGCGCATCAACAGAATGTGTTGACCATCCGTCATTGGACCAGCTAAGTTAGCAAGCGCAGTAGTACTGAGGCAAAGCGAAATAAATAGCATCGCCATCACGCGTTGGCAGAATTGCAATTGTGCTCGGATCACCATGGCAATTTTTCCCCTGAGTAACTATAAAAGCTGCCCGATTCAGACAGCGGTAATTGATTCAGTACAGCCAGCATATCGCGCGCCGCATCGATCGCAGGTCGACCAATTTGCTCGCCTTTGAAGGGCTTGGAGAGTCGTGAGTTGACGGTGCCGGGGTGGAGTGCAATTAACTTAGTATTCGCTTGTGTGCGTCGTAACTCAATCGCCGTCGTTTTTAGTAGCATGTTGAGCGCTGCTTTAGATGCGCGATAGCTGTACCAGCCGCCCAAGCGATTGTCTTCAATGCTACCTACCTTAGCTGAAATGACGGCCATGATGGCATTGTCTTTAGCGAGCAGGGTGCTGAACTTCGCTAGGGTTACAGCAGGACCAAACGCATTGATCTTGAAGATCGCCTCTAGCTGGCTGAAACACAAATCAGCCCCCTTTTTTTCAGGGCTCCACGCATCGGTATGCAAGACGCCAATGGCGTTGATGATGAGGTGAAATGGCCCGCTGGATGCCAAGGCTTGCGCGGCGATTGCAATCGATGATTCATCTGCGTAGTTAATGGCTGGACTGGAGTGCCGATGAATGCCAAGCACTTGGCTGCAACGGGGGTCAGCCTGAAGCAGCTCCAAGAAAGCCGACCCAATCGTTCCAGATGAGCCGATGATGAGGGCGCGATAACCCTCGGGTAGTGATGGCATCATTTAAACCCAGCCCTGTTTCCAGATGGTGGCGTCTGTCAATTCACGCCAATCAATTTGCCGCACCTCTTTACTAAAGACAGCTTCAATTTCCACGTGCTTGATGGCCTCGTACGGTAATTCCGGCAGAATGACTTTACTCACCAAAAAATGCTTTTGCTTTTTGATGGGATTAACAGCAGTCCACTTTGTCAGCAATAACTTTTTGGGGCTCAGTGGATTTTTATTCGGCATGGCGGATCAAAGGACAGTGCACTGCATCGTTTGTGTGCCAAGGTGAAGCGCCCCGGATCCAGGTGTAAACCGAACTACTGCGGCTTGGGTATTGGCCGGGCAACGCACATCAAAAAAACTGTCATGGCCTAAGCTGCCGCAAAACCGCAAATCAGATTTGTTTTTATTGGATGGATTGACTGCAAATTCCTGCGGCGGATCCAAGGTCATGAGCGAGCGACTAAGCACCATGGTTACTTTTGCTCCATCTGTCCCTGGGATGCAAGTCCAGGTGGTGTAGTCGTTTTTATCGCAAGCCGCGAGGCCACCCAGTAGGCAGACTAGCAAACCAAGACGAGCGATACGGAGGGCGGGGAGCTGCATGACAGATTGAATGAAGTAGGGATCACACCATTCTAGTGAATAAGCTCTACACTTGCTCGGTATGCCATCACTAGATCATTCCTCCCCAACCTCCGAAGAGCTGAGCTCGGCAGACGTGTCGCGCATCATTGAAATGGCATGGGAGGACCGTACGCCTTTTGAGGCCATTTTGCGGACCTATGGCCTAGCAGAGTCTGCAGTGATTCGCCTCATGCGCGCTAATTTGAAGTCTGGCTCTTTTCGTTTGTGGCGTGCTCGTGTGACGGGTCGCGTAACCAAACACAGCGCACTGCGAAGTCCCGATGTCGATCGGGCCTATTGCCCTACCCAATACAAGCAGTCCCACGGACGATGAAACCATTCACCCTTTTTTACGACGGCGCCTGCCCCTTATGCCAGGCAGAAATCCTTTTTTTGCAAAACCGTAACCAAGCAGGCTTACTTTATTTTGTTGATATCAATTCAGCGCAATACGATCCGCAAACAGTGGGCGTGTCTTGCGAAGAGGCTTTAGCAAGTATGTATGGTCAGATCGAAGGCGAGCCGCCCATTAATGGAGTGGCCGTGTTTGGGGAGGCTTATCGCCGCGCTAATTTGCCGCTGATGGCATGGATCTTTACGCGCCGCTGGATGATGCCGATTTTACGGCCCAGCTACCGTTTCTTTGCCAAGCACCGCCATGCTATTTCGGGGTTTTTTGGACCACCTCTACTGCGCCTTGCAAAGGCACGTTGCCCAAGCAAGCCCAATCCACCCTAGTTTTATACTAGTGCTCCCAGATTTGCTTGTATCGTAGTAGCATGAAAACCATTTTTTTACGCTTGGCATGGGTTGCATTGGGATCTGCTATTGCCATTACAGCCGCATTGTGGGTCACGGGTAACGCCACTACGCCACTGGTTCTGGCATCTCTGGGTGGTTCCACTTTATTTCTGTTTGGCTTAACCACATTACCTCCAGCACAGCCCCGCGCATTGTTTGGGGGCCACTTTATTGCGGCCGCTGTTGGCATTGCCGCATACCAGCTTGCCGGAAACGCCCTATGGGTGATGGCGCTTGCGGTGGTCGTCACGATCGTCTTGATGCTGATCACCAAAACCGTCCACCCACCGGCAGGCGCCAATCCACTGATTATGATTCAAGCGCAAGCGGGGCTAATGCATTTGGGCGCAGTAGTTATGCTGGGAGTACTCACCATTTTTATAGTGGCTTGCGTGTGGAGTCGCTTGGGAGTAGGGCAATGCCAATACCCTCTGCGCTGGAACCAGCCGTCGCCACCCAATAGCAATTGGGGCATTTGGACTGATTCGTAAAATAGAGACTCAACTGATTTAGTATTTATAAGCCCATGACAGCCCACTCAGCCGATCCAAAACACCACACAGCGCATTCATTCAAGGAGCGCATGTATGTAGTTATTTTTGAATCCGATACGAAGATGGGTTTATTGTTTGATCGCGTTTTAATTTACGCCATCTTGCTTTCCGTATTGGTGGTCGTTCTCGATAGTGTGGCATCGATTTCAAAGCAGTTCCATGGCGAATTAGTCACGCTGGAGTGGATGTTCACCATACTCTTCAGTATTGAATACATTGCGCGCCTGTATTGCGCGAAGTACCGCTGGCGTTATGCAACGAGTTTTTATGGGGTGATTGATTTTCTGGCAGTGGTACCTACGTATCTTGCCCTTATCTTTCCTGAGCTGCATGCATTGATTGATGTCCGCGTGCTGCGTTTAATCCGTATGTTCCGCATCTTTAAGTTGACAGAGTACATGTCGGAGTATCAGCATTTGGCTGAAGCCTTATCGGCTAGCAGACGCAAGATCCTGGTGTTTTTATCGGTGGTGTTGATGGTGGTAACCGTGATGGGGTCTGTGATGTATGTGGTGGAAGGGCCGAGCAATGGATTTACGAGCATTCCGATTGCGGTGTATTGGGCAATCACGACGATGACAACCGTTGGATTTGGTGACATCACTCCGCATACTGATTTAGGCAAACTGATTTCGTCGGCCATGATGCTGATGGGCTGGGGTACCTTGGCTGTGCCAACGGGGATTGTGACTGCGGAGTTTTCGCACCGCCGTAACCAATTGTTTGTTGCCAAAAGAAGCTGTGATGCCTGCTGTACTAACGGTCATGAAACAACCGATCAGTATTGCCGCCATTGCGGTACTCGCTTTCCGACCCCTGAAAACTAAAAAAGCCTTCTCATGTCAGAAGGCTTTTTTGCATTACTCAACACCGGATTAGTTAACGCCGAGTAGCTCCACATCGAACACCAATGTTGCGTTGGGTGGAATAACGCCGCCAGCACCGCGCGCACCATAGCCCATCTCCGCAGGAATGATTAAGGTGCGTTTGCCGCCGACTTTCATGCCAGCAACGCCTTCGTCCCAGCCTTTAATCACGCGACCACCGCCCAAAGGAAATTCAAATGCTTGGCCGCGATCGACTGAGCTATCAAATTTCTTGCCCTTAAGGTCGGGCGCAGATGGATCATGCAGCCAGCCGGTGTAGTGAACCGATACATCGGACCCGGCTGTTGCTTCTACGCCGCTGCCTACGACGGTGTCAATTTTTTGAAATTCGCTCACGGTATTTGCCTTTATAGAAGATGGGGTAGTAGAGGGCGGTTTCGAATCGCCGCCGGATTTCGGCATTAAGAATGCCACAGCCAGGCCTCCAGCCAGAATCAATAGACCGAGTTTAAGAGGGGTATTCATGGATTGGGCAGTTTAGTTAAGGGGGGAAGAGTGATCAAAATGCACTAATTTAGTGCATTACCGGGAATAATACGCTTCATTCAGTAATATGCCATCTCAGTATATAAAACCAGCGCCTTTTCTGCAAAGGCGATGCTTTAAAATGGGTTGTTTGCATGTCGTATTTATATTGTGCGCTCGCAGCATTCATGGCGTGCGGCATGCATCGGGCGGGTGAAAAACCATGCTCAATTGCGTTATCCAATTTAAGGAACAGTCATGGCATCAGGAAATTCAAAGATCATTTATACCTTCACAGACGAAGCCCCTGCGCTTGCAACCTGTGCATTTTTGCCAGTCATTAGCGCGTTTGCGAAATCGGCTGGAATTGATATTGTTAAAAGTGACATCTCTGTGGCGGCCCGAATTTTGGCTGAATTTCCAGAATACTTAACGGAGGCACAGCGTGTGCCCAACAATTTGGCTGAGCTAGGCAAGATGACCTTACAGCCCGATACCAACATCATTAAGTTGCCCAATATCAGCGCATCCGTACCGCAGCTCCAAGATGCCATTAAGGAGTTGCAGAGTAAAGGCTATGCCATTCCTGATTTTCCAGATGACGCCAAGAATGATGAAGAGAAAGCCATACGGGCGCGGTACGCAAAATGCTTAGGCAGTGCTGTTAATCCAGTCTTGCGCGAAGGCAATTCAGATCGCCGTGCTCCAGCCGCAGTCAAGCGCTATGCGCGCAATAATCCCCACTCCATGGGCGTCTGGAGCCAGGCTTCACGTACACATGTATCGCATATGCATGGCGGCGATTTTTACTCCAGCGAAAAATCCATGACGATGGCGAAGGCCTGCGATGTCAAAATGGACCTCGTCACTAAGAGCGGAAAAACGATTGTTTTAAAGCCGAAGATTAGCCTGCAAGAAGGCGAAGTAATTGATAGCATGTACATGAGTAAAAAAGCCCTGTGTGCTTTTTACGAAGCAGAGATGGAAGATGCCTATAAGACTGGGCTCATGTTTTCCTTGCACGTCAAGGCAACGATGATGAAGATTTCACATCCGATTGTCTTTGGCCACGCTGTCAAGATTTTTTACAAAGATGCTTTTGCAAAACACGAAAAACTCTTCGCAGAACTTGGTGTGAATGCTAACAATGGTTTGAGCAGTGTGTATGACAAGATCGCCTCTTTACCTGACTCCAAGCACCAAGAGATAGTCAGGGATTTACATGCCTGCCATGAGCATCGTCCTGCCTTGGCGATGGTGGATTCAGCCAAGGGCATTTCGAATCTGCATTCGCCAAGCGATGTGATTGTGGATGCCTCCATGCCAGCCATGATTCGAATTGGCGGCAAGATGTGGGGGGCAGATGGACGGCCGCAAGATACCAAAGCAGTTATTCCAGAAAGCACCTTTGCACGAATCTACCAAGAAATCATTAATTTCTGTAAAACCCACGGCAACTTTGATCCTAAAACAATGGGCACAGTGCCCAACGTTGGCTTAATGGCGCAACAAGCGGAAGAATACGGCTCACACGATAAGACCTTCGAAATCGCTGAAGCCGGCACAGCCCGCGTCGTGGCCGATGATGGCACCGTTTTGCTCGAGCAGCAGGTGGAAGAGGGTGATATCTGGCGTATGTGCCAAGTGAAAGATGCGCCGATTCGGGATTGGGTCAAGTTGGCGGTTAATCGTGCTCGCTTATCGAATACCCCAGCTGTATTCTGGCTGGATGAGTACCGTCCTCATGAGGCGGAGTTAATTAAAAAAGTAAAGACCTACTTGAATGACTATGACCTCAACGGACTAGATATTCAGATCATGTCGCAAACCCGGGCAATGCGTTACACCTTAGAGCGTGTGATTCGCGGTAAGGATACGATTTCAGTCACTGGTAATATTTTGCGTGATTACCTCACGGATTTATTCCCTATTTTGGAATTAGGTACCAGCGCTAAGATGCTCTCGATTGTGCCTTTGATGGCCGGCGGCGGGCTGTTTGAAACAGGTGCGGGCGGCTCGGCTCCGAAGCACGTTAAACAATTAGTGGAAGAGAATCATTTGCGCTGGGATTCCTTGGGTGAGTTCATGGCGCTGGCCGTATCTCTAGAAGATATTGGCGATAAAACCGGCAACCAAAAAGCCAAAATTTTGGCGCGTACCCTAGATGAAGCAACCGGCGCTCTGCTCGAAAATCGCAAGTCACCATCCACCAAAACGGGCGAGCTCGATAACCGCGGCAGTCAGTTTTATTTATCCATGTATTGGGCCCAGGCATTAGCCCAGCAAACAGAGGATAAGGCGCTGCAGGCTCACTTTGCGCCCATCGCAAAAGCACTGGAGACGAAAGAAAAAACCATCGTGGATGAGCTCAATGCCGTTCAAGGTAAGCCAGTCGATATTGGCGGATATTATTTTGCAGAGCCGGCGAAGTGTGATGCAGTGATGCGTCCCAGCAAAACCTTCAACGCCATTATTGAGTCTGCATAAGCGCACAGGATTAATTTATCTGATGAAAGCGAATGGCAAATGCCCAGTGGTTTGCCATTCGTCAAAATGCAATTGGGGGTGCAGTTAATCCCAGAGTTTTTATGGGTATTGCGGTTTTTTGTGCAAAGCCGCAAATTTCCTAAGTTTATGTTTTAATTCTTATAACGAAGCACTGGGGAGTAGCTAGCTCAGCAATGAGTCCCGCTTACCGTCATTACGTTTGGACTTTACTTTGTAAGGATCTAAGCCGGTATCGGGGTGGACATAGTCCATGGCAAGACCATTGATTTTTATGAATGGTTAATGTTTTTTATTTCTCAGGTACAGGATGCGCATTCGATATTTCCGGATTGGTAGATTGGCGGCTTGTATGCCCTTGGCAGCAGCTATCACGCTTGCTATGCCAACTGCATTAGCCCAATCAAAGTCGGATCTGCCGCCGCCAAGCCAACAGTCAATGCCAGCTGCTCCTGGCACCATCTATAGCTTAGAGCAATTAATTCAGCTGGCATTGGAATCCAACCCTCGGGTATTGGCAGCGCGCGATCAAGCAGCAGCCTCTAGTGGTCAATTACGTGCCGCTAAGGCAGTGCCAAACCCCCAGTTTGAATACAACACCGGTCAGCAACGTTCGGCTACTGGGCCGTTGACCACCGGCAATGTCTCGTCTTGGTCGGTGACTCAGCCATTGGATATGCCTTACACCCGCTTCCCACGTGTTGATGCGGCAGAGGCCAATGCTCGCGGTGCGCAAGCTACGCGTATTGCCTTTGAGGTGGAAGCCATTGCCAATGTGCAAATGCGGTATTACGAGTTGCTCCGCAGAGAAGCAGAGGCGCGTGCAGCAAATGAAGACTTGGATCTGACTAAGCAAATTCGGGATCGCATGCAACTGCGTTATGACGTAGGTGAGACTGCGCGTTTTGAGTTGATACGGGCGCAGACGGAATTTTTGAATGCGCAAATGAATGCAGAATCCAGCAAGCTCCGCATCGAGCAAGCGCGCGGACTATTGCGTCAAACGGTGGGGCATCAGCTTATAGCTGATTTTGCATTGGCAGCGCAAAGCCCAAAAGCAAATGAGTTGCCGTCCCTCGAAACCCTGCTGAACGAGGTACGTAATCAAAGCCCTGAACTGCAAAAAGCGCAAGCGCAAGTGGAATCAACCCAATCTCGGCTCAGCTTTGAAAAAAACTCACGCTTACCTAACGTAGCCGTCAAGGCGCAGCAATTAAATGATCCTAATTTCACTGATCGAATGTATGGGTTAGTAGTGACTATTCCGATTTGGGACTTTAGGGGCGGACAAATCGCTGAGGCCGAAGCCAATGCATCTAGAGCCAAGAATGAATTCAATGCCCAAACGCAAAGCTTGGAGCAGCAAATGCAATCAGCTTATAAGCTTTATCTGATTGCCAGCTATCAAGTGCAAATTTTGGATAAAGAGGTGGTGCAATTAGCTGCAAGTGCTCGGCGCATTGCAGAAATTTCATACCGTTTTGGCGAGCGCGGCATGCTCGAGTACCTCGATGCGCAGCGCACCTTTCGTGCAGCGCGCAATGACTTAATTAAAGCCCGTTTTGATCTGGCATCGATCATTACGGAGATACAGCGTTTACGTGCCAGCCCAGAGTGGGTTGCCAAACTCGAAGGTGATAAAAAATGAATCCCCAGTTGCTGATTCTTCTCAAGCAAATTAGAGATCAGTTGATCGTCTTAAAAAATCGCCTCTTGCAATATGCTGAAGAAGCATACGACAGCACAATGGCGACTCAAAAACAGCTGTATAGCCAAGCATTTGATTGGATGGCAGCGCGCATACCAGCCTTCACCGATACCTATTTACAAGCACCCCGTTGGTTTAAAAAAGGCCTGTTTGTTTTGCCGTGGTTAATTATTATCTTCTCGACACTGAATTATTTTGATGTATTTGATCCTAAGCCAGCTGTAAAGTCAGTACAAGATCCGAATATCGTTTATGTGAACGATGATTTGCGCGGCATGATTAAAGACGGTAAAGCAGAGCTTGGGCAATTTACTGAAGAGGTGCGGGTCTCTGGACGCATTGACTTTAATGAATCCTTTTTGGCGCGCATTGGTGCCAATGTCACCGGACGGGTCTCGGAAATTTTAGGTTTTCCAGGTCAAATGGTGAAGCAAGGTGATTTGCTGGCCAAAATTACATCGACTGAATTAACCCAATCCCAACTAGCGTATTTGCAGGCCAGAAGCGGTAGCCAGCTTGCTGAGCAGGCGGCCAATCGCGCACGTATTTTGTATAAAGAAGATGTTATTGCGCTTGCCGAGTTGCAGCGCCGTGAAGCAGAGGCGACTAGTGCCAAGGCCCAGTTCGGCGCAGCCAATGACCAATTGCGAGTCCAAGGCATGGATCAAGCGAGTATTGATCGCTTAGCTAAAACCAGCGTAATTAAATCCGTGAACAATGTGCTAGCCACCATCGATGGCGAAATTGTTGAGCGCAAGATCACCAAAGGCCAGGTGGTGCAGCCTGCTGAAGCCTTATTTACGGTTGCAGACCTTGATGCCTTGTGGGCGATTGCTGAGGTGCCTGAGAGTGCCGCCTATTTAATTCGCAAAGGTCAAAAATCATCCATCATCCTCCCTGCTTTACGTAACCAAACGATTGAAGGTGTTATCTCGCACGTGGATTCGATCGTGAATCCAACAACCCGTACCGTTTTAGTGCGCATGGATGTTCCAAATCAAAGCGGTCAAGTCAAGCCTGGCATGTTGGCGACCATGTTGATTGATAGTCAGCCCCGTGAACGATTACTCGTGCCACTCGAGTCAATTGTGCGCGAGGACAACCATGACTACGTCTATGTGCGGGAAGATGATGAGCGCTACCGCATGGTTCAAGTGAAGCTTGGTCCAGAGGGTAAGGGCTTCAGGCCCGTGCAGTCTGGGCTTAAAGAGGGTGCTGAGATCGTGATTCAAGGGGCTTATCACCTCAATACCGAGCGCAAGAAGCAGCTTTCTGGTGGTTAATGCGCACAATTCTATGCCACTCTTTTTAGGTCAATAAAACCCACGCCATGATTGAAAAAATAGTCCGCCTTGCGCTACAGCAGCGTCTATTGATCCTGATTATTTCAGTGGTACTGCTCATCGCTGGTTTGATTGCAACCAAGCGCCTATCGGTCGACGCCTTCCCGGACGTGACCAACGTGCAGGTGCAGATTGCGAGTGAGGCTCCGGGCCGATCGCCGGAAGAGGTCGAGCGATTTGTTACGATTCCGATTGAGCTCAGCATGACCGGTTTACCGGGTTTAGTGGAGATGCGATCCCTTAATCGCAACGGCATCTCCATTGTGACCCTCGTCTTTACCGAAAAAACCGATGTCTATTTTGCAAGGCAATTGGTCCTAGAGCGTTTGATCGAGGCAGCCTCGCGCATGCCGATTGGTGTTGTGCCCGTTTTAGCGCCGCTCTCAACTGGTTTAGGTGAGGTCTATCAATACACCATCAATCATCCAACGGATGGCAATAAAGAGATTGGCGCCGACGAATTGGCTGAGCGCAGAACGATTCAAGACTGGATCGTGCGGCCAATGCTGCGTTCCGTTCCTGGGGTAGCTGAAATTAATACCCAGGGAGGGTATGCCAAAGAATACCAAGTGTTAGTCAATCCAGAGCGCCTGCGCCACTACCAAATCAGCCTACAGGATGTATATGAAGCCTTGGCGCGCAACAATGCTAATTCTGGTGGCGGACAGTTGCCTACCTATTCAGAGCGCTACCTCATCCGGGGAGTCGGTTTAATTGCTAAGCCCGAAGACATTGGCAAGATCATCCTGAAGGAGGTTAGGGGCACTCCAGTTTATGTTCGCAATGTCGCGGATGTAACCATTGGTAGTGAGATCAGGCAAGGCGCCGCGATCCTCAATGGCACCACCGAAAGTGTTGCCGGGATCATTCAAATGATACGTGGGGGCAATGCGCGTGAGGTGGTGAGCCGGATCAAGTTAAAGGTTCGCGAAATCAATGAAGCAAAGCTATTGCCTGATGGTTTGCAGATCATTCCTTTTTATGATCGTACCGACCTGATTGATGCTGCCATGTTTAACGTAGCCAAGGTATTGATTGAGGGCATCATTTTGGTGATTGTCCTACTCTTTTTGTTCTTAGGGGATGTGCGCTCGTCCATCATCGTGGTAGCGACTTTAATTCTCACTCCGCTCCTGACCTTCCTGGTCATGAATCGCTATGGCATATCAGCGAACTTGATGTCGCTTGGGGGTCTTGCTATTGCGGTGGGCATTATGGTGGATGGCTCGGTGGTGGTGGTTGAAAATACCTTTGCTAAATTAGGCGCGCGCCTCAAATCGGGCGAATCTAAAAACCGTATCATCTTAGAAGCGGCAACCGAAGTGGGTAAGCCCGTGCTATTCGGTGTTGGCATCATCATTTTGGTTTTCATGCCACTGCTTTCTTTGGAGGGCATGGAAGGCAAGATGTTTGCGCCCATGGCCATCACGATTGCGATTGCCTTAACCATATCGCTGATTCTTTCGTTTACCTTATCACCCGTGTTGTGTTCCTATATCTTGAAGGGCGGCGGCGAGGAAGATACACGGATTGTGAGAGCCCTCAGAACGCCCTATACGAAGTGGCTCCATTGGTGTTTGGATCATCCCAAGTTAGTGGTGAAGCGCGCCATTATTTTGCTGCTAACGAGTTTTGTTGCATTTATGATGCTTGGCAAATCGTTTATTCCGGTAATGCAAGAGGGCTCAATTACTCCTTTAATCGCGAAGTCGCCCAATATTTCATTGGATGAGTCCATTAAGCTGGAATTTGAGGCGATGAAGCGGATCATGACCGTGCCAGGTGTTGAGCGCGTTGTGTCGCGCTTGGGCCGGGGCGAGTCGCCCGCCGATCCTGGCCAACCCTTTGAGTCTGATCCGATTGTCACACTCAAGCCATTAAGTGATCGAGACTTAACTCAGGAAGAGATTGCGAATCAAATTCGGGAAAAGTTGAAAACCTTGCCTGGTGTTGAGTTGTCGATTTCCCAGCCCATTGCTGCGCGGGTCGATGAGATGGTTTCGGGCGTGCGCTCCCAGGTTGCCATCAAGATTTTTGGTGAAGACCTTGCTGAGCTTAAAAAGCTTGGCGATCAAATCAGTCAAGTGCTCAGCAATATGAAGGGCAGTACCGACTTACGTATCGAAAAGGCGTCAGGCCAGAACTACCTCAATATTAAGATCGATCGGGATGCAATTGCGCGCTACGGTATTAATGTTTCGGATGTCAATGAAGTTATCGAAACCGCGATTGGTGGCAAACAGGCCTCCATTGTGTATGAGGGTGAGCGCCGCTTCCCCTTGATGCTGCGCTACCCCGCACCGTATCGTGACAATGTGGAAGCGATTTCAGGGATTATTTTGCATTCACCCAATGGTGCACAAGTGCTGCTGCGTGATTTAGCGGAGATCAGCCTGATAGATGGACCTGCGCAAATTTCACGGGAGAGTGGCAAACGTCGCTTGGTCATTGGTGTGAACGTGGAGGGCCGAGATTTGGGCGGCTTTGTGCAAGAGGCACAAGAGCAAATCGCGAAGAAAGTGATCCTACCCGAGGGGTATACCTTGCAATGGGGCGGTCAGTTTGAAAATATGGAACGGGCGATGGCGCGTTTAATGATCATTATTCCAATCACCATTGCGGCGATTTTCTTCCTCCTTTTCATGTTGTTTAATTCGATCCGCCTGGCTGGTTTGATTATTTTGGTTCTGCCGTTTGCATCGATTGGTGGCATTTTTGGCTTGCTCATAAGTGGCGAGTATTTATCGGTACCAGCAGCGGTTGGTTTTATCAATTTATGGGGTATTGCCGTTTTAAATGGCGTGGTGCTGATCTCCTTTATTAAGCAACTGCGGGAAGAGGGGCGCTCGATGCAGGATGCCTTGATCGAGGGATGTGAGCATCGCTTCCGGCCGGTGATGATGACGGCATCGGTGGCAATGCTAGCTTTGGTGCCGATGTTATTCTCGGGCGGTCCAGGCTCGGAAGTAACGCGACCCTTGGCAGTGGTAGTAATTTCAGGTTTAATTACCTCTACCGCACTTACATTGTTGGTATTGCCGGTTTTGTACCGCACATTTGAAGAAAAAGAGATTGAAGCATGATCGAAATTAAAGCCGTCTTTCGTCCTGGACGATTACCTGCCTTGCGCAGTGCTTTGATGGAAACTCCCGGCTTTCCAGGAATGACCGTGACGCGTGTAGAAGGTTGCAGCGCCCCAGGCAGTACAGGTAAATCATCGATCAAAGAAGAGTTAACCGACTATTCGGCAAAAGTACGAATTGAAATTGTCTGTAGCGATGACGTGGCTGATCGCCTGATGGATCGCATTGTCGAGATTTGCCAAACCGGGCAAATTGGCGATGGGGTGGTTTGGAAAACTGATGTGGATAAAGTTTTCTTTATCGCCAAGAACTACGGCACAACGTAAACACTTCTTTCTGTGCATTCTGTGTCGAAATAAAAAAGCCTCGCAAACTGCGAGGCTTTTTTCTGCCCAGTATGGACACGCGATTAAGCGCGTTATTTGATTAAGACAACCGGCTGCTTGGCACCAGAAACAATCTTTTGAGCAATCGAGCCCATGATCATATCGACAAAGCCGCTGCGACCTTTCGAGCCCATCACAATCATGTCCATCTTCTCTTTGTTCGCTAGAGCAAGAATTTCTTCTGAAATATTGCCGCGCTTAATCACGATCGTGTATTTGATCCCAGCTGCATCTAATGCTTTTTGTGCTGGCTTGAGCTCTTTTTCACTGACTTCACGCAGGTAATCATCGACTACGCTCTTGGCTACAAATTGCTTGACGTGGTTAAGGCCAACATCGTCATGCACATTGATCAGAGTAACAGTGCACTTGCTTTTCAGATCGGCTGATAACTTAGCGACGTACTTGCAGGCATTAATAGCGGATTTTGAGCCGTCTACGGGTAATAGGATTTTCATGATTCCTCCTTGTGGATGATTGCGTGCTCTTGTTATAGTAAAAATTGCTACCAGTTCAGTTTAGCACTCACACTGCCGATATTCTTGATTAAAAAGCCTTCGTGATTTGATGTAAATCAAAACTGGCGCGACTAATTATGAATTTTTTTTTGGCGCAGGATGGTTGTTTACTTAATTAGGGCCAAGGCATTTTTAAAGCCACGGTGCTTGCAGGTCTTGAGCCACTCAAATGCCAGCATTTCAACAGTCTTGAGTGTTGCGCCGGATTCTTTTAGGCGCATAGTGGCTATGGTTTTATCGAGGGACTGGCGTGAGCCGATGGCATCCACGGCAATCGAAACTACAAAACCATGTTCAAGTAGCCCAAGCGCCGTTTGCATGAGGCAAACGTGCGCCTCACAGCCAACCAATACCAATTGCTTACGATCTGTGGGGATATGGCTGATGAGATCATCGCTGCAGCCATCAAAATGAAACTTCGTCACTGTCTTCTGACAGAGGGCCTTTAATTCAGGGTGGTTTTCCCCAAGGCCCGCTGGGTTTTCTTCAGTCCCAATGATGGGTATATCGAGTTGCTTTGCAATTTTGGCCAGCCGGATGCATTGGCTGAGCACGTGAGCATGGTCCTCAATCGCTGGCATGAGCTTGGACTGCATGTCGATGATGAGTAATACGCTTTGATCGGGAGAGGCAAGCATAGCGGTTGTGCCTAATTGTGGTAATTTATTGTGTACGTTTTCATTCTATCCCCACTTCTATAAGGAGTACACCCGCATGCACTCACTGATTCAATACACTCGTCCCGATAGCCAATCGGTTAGCGCTTATCTTGCTGAGCCAGAACAGGGGTCGAACAGTCCTGGGGTGGTGGTTATTCAGGAATGGTGGGGTTTAGATGAGCAGATTAAGTCCGTTGCCGATCAATTGGCTGCAGCCGGATACCGTGCCTTAGTCCCAGATTTGTATCGAGGTAAGCTGGCCTTAGAGGCGAAAGAAGCAGAGCACTTGATGGGTGACTTGAACTTCGGCGACGTTGCCTCGCAAGATATTCGAGGGGCAGTGCAGTACCTCAAGAAAACCGGCAGTCCTAAAGTGGCCGTCACGGGCTTCTGTATGGGCGGGGCACTAACACTATTATCTGCAGTCCACGTACCTGAGCTGGATGCGAGTGTAGTTTGGTATGGCTATCCTCCGCTGGAATACGTTGATGCCAGCAAAATCAAGAAACCACTTCAGGGTCACTGGGCTTTGCACGATGAATTTTTCCCGATTACTGGCGTTGATCAGTTGGAAGTTAATCTCAAAGCAGCAAATACACCGTACACCTTCTATCGCTATGACGCAAAGCATGCCTTTACGAATCCTGAGGCCGATGCGCGGCATCTACCGCCTTTGCAATACAACGCTGCAGCTACAAAAGAAGCATGGCAACGTACCCACGCATTTCTAAAGGCGCACCTAGCATAGCGATTTAGTTGTTAGCGATTCATCAGATGAAAAATCCACGGTATCGCGATGGCGCCTAAGATACCGTGCATCCCCATCGCTAGGCTAGCATAGGCGCCTGCTTCGGGGCTCACACTAAACGCTCTCGAGGCACCAATGCCGTGGGATGCAACTCCAATGGCAAAGCCGCGCTGCCACCACGATTTCATCCCCAGTCCATCCAGTATGAATCTTGCGAGTACGGCACCCAGAATGCCAGTCACGACTGCAAACACGGCAGTGAGCGTCGGTGAGATACCAATTTGCTCGGCGATGCCCATTGCTATCGGCGCTGTGACCGATTTCGAATAGAGTCCACCAACGAGGGTTTGATCGGCACCTAATGCGGTTGCAATACCGACGGCGCTCAAAATGGAAACAAGGCCACCGCAGACCAATGAAATAATCAGCGGCAGTGCGCGGCTTTGCAAATGCTGAATACCGCGGTAAATCGGAATAGCCAAGGAGACGGTGGCTGAGCCAAGTAAAAAGTGGACAAACTGCGCACCCTCAAAATACGTTCGATACGGCATTTGCAGCAACTCGATGGCAACTGAAACTAAGACTACGGCAATGGCTACTGGGTTGGCAATAGGATTTTGGGCGCTGCGCTGATAGAGCCATAGGCCGATTTGATAGGCGGCCAATGTAATAAACAAGGCAATTAAGGGGCTGCCAGAAAGGTAGACCCAGATTTCGACAATCGAAGCAGACTCACGCATCGTCTTTAGGCTCGCGGTGCATCAGCTTGAGAATGAGTGCGCTCGTGGTAATCGTGAGGACAACACTCACCACTAATGCGGTGATGAGCGCCCCAGCATGCTCTTTGAGTTGCGGCAAGAACAGAACCACCCCAACGGCTGCGGGAACAAACAGCAGACCTAAGTATTGACTAAAACCATCGGCTACCAAAGCCAAGGATGGATCAAGCTTGCCGCGTAGCATCAACCACGCCAACAGTAAGACAAGGCCAATAACGGGGCCCGGCAGTGTGGTCAAGACGAACTTGGAAATCAGCTCACCTAAGCCCTGAAATAACAGTATTTGAACTAAACCAGCAATCATGGCAGTAGTGTATGTGAAGTGCTTCTCTTCTGAGTAGAATTGATAGCTGAATGCAAACAAAAGAGGCATCGCAATTCATTTTTAGGTTCAATCTGTTTACTGTAAGGGTGTTATGAAGAAAACGATTCATGCCAATGGCATCACAATGGCTTATCAAATGGATGGTCCCGAGACTGCGCCGGTCGTAGTCATGAGTAACAGCTTGATGTCTAGCTTAGAAATGTGGGACGACACGATTGTGGCCTTGACCTCCCATTACCGCGTTGTGCGCTACGACACCCGCGGGCACGGGCAGTCGGAAGTGACCCCCGGTCCTTACAGCATCGAGTTATTAGCGAATGATCTCGTTGGCCTGATGGATGCCTTGCAGATTAAGAAAGCCCATCTCGTCGGTCTATCGATGGGCGGAATGATTTGCCAGTTTGTCGGCGCTCATTTTCCAGATCGGGTGATCTCATTGAGTTTGTGCGATACCGCCAGTGAGATGCCGCCGCGCTCCCTTTGGGAGGAGCGTTTTGCGATTGCACGGCAGCAGGGTTTGGGCGGCCTGGTCGATGGCACCCTCAAACGCTGGTTTTTGGAAGGGTTCATTGCGAGTGAGCCAGCAAAAATTGAGCGGGTCCGCACAATGATTTTGAACACACCAGTGGATGGATACATTGCCTGTGCAAGCGCGGTGCGGGATATGGCGCAATCAACGATGTTACTCAAGATAACGGCGCCGACCATGGTCTTGCTAGGTAGACAAGATCCCGCCTGTACTGTTGCTCAAGCAACGGTGCTGCATCGCTTAATTCAGCATTCGAGCATGCACATCATTGACGATGCAGCCCATTTATCAAATATTGAAAAGCCAGACGAATTCAATGCAGCCCTGAAGCAATTTTTGGACTCGGTTCGATAAACTGGCTTAGTATTTCAGAGCAGCACAATAAAAATAAAAGGAGACTTACTGTGACGCAATTCAAACCAATGCTTAAACAATGGCAAATGGGACTGATTGGCTTGGCCATCTTGGGTGCGGGCATCCATGTCCAAGCGCAACCAGCGGCCGATAAATACCCATCCAAGACCGTCAAGATGGTTGTGCCATTAACACCTGGATCGGGCGCAGACATTGCTGGTCGATTGGTGGCAAAAAGTTTGTCTGAATTGTGGAAGCAACCGGTGATTATTGAAAACCGCCCAGGTGCTGGCGGCTTGGTTGGTACGGGCGTAGTGGTTAATGCAGCGCCGGATGGCTACACCCTATTAGTGCAGTCTGCCTCGTATGCAGCTAACCCAGCAATTTATAAAAAATTACCCTATGACTTAAAAAGCCTAACGGATCTGAATATTCTGGGCACGACACCCTATCTATTAATTGTTGGTGCTGACAGCCCATATAAAACGATCAAAGATCTGGTGGCCGCCGCAAAAGCAAAGCCAGGTGATCTGCCTTACGCTTCTGCTGGTATTGGTAGCTCTACGCACCTTGCTGCTGAGTACTTTAATCAGACCATGGGAATCAAGATGCTGCATGTGCCTTATAAGGGATCCCCTGAAGCAATTACAGAAACCATTGCAGGCAGAACAGCGTTTTATATGGCGCCATTTGAAACAGCCATGGCGCAAGTCCGCGGCGGCAAAGCACGTGCACTGGGTATAACTAGCATGACACGGGCGTCTGTTGCGCCGGAGATTCCAACAATTGCTGAGCAGGGCTATCCGAACTTTGATATCGGACTTTGGTTTGGTGTTTGGGCTCCATCCGCCACGCCAGAGAAGATCAAAGTGAAGATCAACGAAGACATTAATCGCGCCTTGCAGGACGTAGATATCAAAATTGCCTACGCGAAAGCAGGCATTACATCTAAGCCGATGAATTTGGAACAAACGTCGCAGTTTGTTCGTAATGAAATCGCTAAGTACACCAAGATTGCAAAAGACGCCGGTATTGAACCTCAATAAGGCGCCACTATGCCAGGCCCCAGATCGGGTATTGCGTCGGCCCGATCTGCTTTTGCCGGCCGGGGCAACGGATTGCCATGCGCACATTTGTGGACCGGAAAGTAGCTTTCCGTATTTCAATGGGCGTATTTACACCCCGCCCGATGCGCTGCTCCCGGATTACTTCAATCTGTTAACGCATCTGGGGGTTGAGCGCGCCGTCTTAGTGCAGCCCAGTATTTATGGCACTGATAACCGCGCCATGCTCGCAGCACTCAAGGCATTTCCAAAAAAATTACGCGGCGTTGCAGTGGTGGACAGCACCATTACCGATACTGAAATTGAGGCTCTCCATCAAGCAGGTGTACGTGGACTACGCTGCAATATCGTTGATTTAGCCGATGCAACGGGGCAGTTGCCAATGGCTATGCTTCGATCGCTTGCCGAGCGTATTGCTCCTTTTGGTTGGCATCTGGAATTCTTAATGCACGTAGACGCCTTTCCACAATTACGAAATGACTTTCATGATTTTCCGGTTGAGATTGTGATTGGTCATTTTGGTTATGTGAAGGCGAGCCTTGGTATTGCCAATGCAGGCTTTCAGAGCCTGTGTGCAATGATGCGCGAGGGACGTGCCTGGGTTAAGTTCACCGGCACCTATCGTATTTCGGAGCAAGCGGCTCCCCCATACTCTGATATCAATCCTTTTGCGCAGGAATTAATAAAAGCAAATCCACAGCAGATTGTTTGGGGCACGGACTGGCCTCATGTGATGGTGAAGGGCTTGATGCCCAATGATGCCGATCTGTGTGATCTGCTGGGCAATTGGATTGAAGAGCCTGCGCTGTTAAAGCAGATACTCGTAAGTAACCCAGAGCGACTCTATGACTTTAAGTAATCTCCGTTTCAGCGGCAGTTTGAATGCATTTCGTGTAATGCAGGTTTGGCTTCAGACTGGCCTTGCCCTCTCTCTTTTTCTGATTGGAGTACCCCTTGCCATGGCAATAGAAGAGCCCAGTTATCAGGTTACCCTGAAAGCTGAACCATTTGAAATTCGGCAATATGCACCATTGATTGTGGCGCAGGTTGAGGTGCCAGGCGATCTCAGTGAAGCTTCGAACGCCGGCTTTCGTCTGATTGCCAATTACATCTTTGGTAACAACATTGCAGTACGGGAGGGTGGAGTCAATATGGCTGAGCCTGTTCCAGAAAAGATTGCCATGACTATTCCAGTGATTGCTGAAGGCAAGGGCGATAAAAAAACCTGGCTCATCCAGTTTGTGATGCCAAAGCAGTACACCTTAGAAACCCTGCCGAAGCCAAACAATCCCCAGGTGAAATTAGTACCCATGGGACCTCAAAAACTTGCGGTGATTCGCTTTACAGGATTTATTGGTGACGATAAAGTCCAAGAAAAAACAACTGAACTTATGGCATGGATTAAATCAAGGAATGAACTGCCATTAGGTAATCCCCGCCTAGCCCGTTACAACCCGCCCTGGAGTATTCCGTGGATGCGGCGCAATGAGATTTTGATTCCAATCCAGTAGCCAAGGGACTAGGGTTCTCCCAAAGAGAGGCTGCGCTCCATTCGTAGTATGCTTTCAATGTCTATGACCTAAATTGAATTGAGATGGCTCTGAATTTCCCTTTTACTGCAATCGTTGCTCAAGATGAGATGAAGTTGGCAATTGCTCTTTCCACCATTGAGCCCAGCATTGGTGGTGTGCTGATCTTTGGTGATCGCGGCACTGGTAAATCAACCACGATTCGTTCATTAGCAGCGCTCTTGCCACCCATGAAGGTAGTTGCGGGTTGCTCCTATCACTGCGATCCCAGCGCGCCAACGTTGTGTTTTGCTTGTGAGGCGCGCAAGGCTGCCGGCGATAAACTAAAGACTAATTTAGTGCCCGTGCCTGTAGTGGATATGCCGCTTGGCGCGACGGAAGATCGCGTTGTCGGCGCACTTGATATTGAGAAAGCGCTTTCCCAAGGCGTTAAAGTATTTGAACCCGGTTTACTAGCCAAGGCTAATCGCGGTTATTTGTACATTGATGAAGTGAATTTACTAGAAGACCACTTAGTCGATTTGCTGATTGATGTATCCGCTTCCGGAGAAAACGTGGTGGAACGTGAGGGCTTAAGTATTCGTCACCCGGCGCGTTTTGTCTTGATTGGTAGCGGTAACCCAGAAGAGGGTGAGCTGCGTCCACAAATGCTGGATCGATTTGGTTTGTCGGTTGAGGTTAGAACACCACAAGACCTAGCGCAGCGCATTGACATCATTAAGCGTCGCGATGCATTTGAACGTAACCCGGTTGCCTTTTTAGCGCAATACGAGGACAGTGAAACCGAGTTTAAAGAGAAAATTCTCAGCTCGCGTAAACGCTTGGCAAAAGTCACGGTTGGCGATGATGTACTAACGCTGGCAACCAAGCTGTGCGCTCAGCTGGGAACCGATGGTCTGCGCGGTGAATTAACCTTAATGCGCGGCATGCGCGCGCTTGCTGCTTTTGATGGTGCGCGCAAAGTAACGGTTGAACACCTAAAGCGATTAGCGCCACTAGCGCTACGTCACCGCTTGCGACGCAATCCATTGGATGACAGTAGCTCTACAACGCGAGTCGAGCGCGTATTGGCTGATTTTTTCTAAAGCGCCATGACCACACAACGCGGTCAATCTGCTTGGTTTGATGCACAGACGACTGCAGCATTATTGGCAATTGATCCCCATGGCTTAGGCGGTATTTGCGTTAAGAGTCAGTTTGGTCCCATTCGGGATGCGTGGTTTACATTTATGCAAACGCAGATTGCTCCAAGTGCGCATTTTCAAAAAATTCCCATTCAAATACAAGATGAGCAATTACTCGGCGGCCTCGACCTAGAGGCAACTCTGAGCTACGGTAAGCCGATATACAGTTCGGGACTATTAGCAAAAAGCCATGGTGGATTTATTGTGCTCCCCATGGCTGAACGCATATCACCACATACGATTGCGCACATTATGCAAGTGCTTGATCGGGGCGAGGTGCGGCACCCCCAGCAGACTGCTGAACTTGCCCCATGCCTCTTTGGCATGATTGCCTTGGATGAGGGTATCGGGCCAGACGAGTCGATTCATCCCCGCTTGGCGGAGCACATGGCATTTGAAGTGCGCCTTGATCACCTTAGCCAGAATGACTGCAAGGATTCGCTGGAAATTACGCCTGCAGTCATAGCGGAAGCAAAAAAGAGACTGCCTGAGATTGAATGCGACGCTAGCTTTATTGAATCCTTAATGCAATCAGCGGCTGCATTTGGAGTGGACTCCATACGGGCCGGTCTATTTGCGGTTCGAGCGGCAAAAGCCTTGGCGGCATTGCGAAACCAAAACGCCGTCACGGAGGATGAGGTAGTCGACGCAGCGCGTTTGGTGCTTAGCCACCGCGCTACTCGCATGCCCAGTAGCCGAGAAGAGCAGGGGCTAGATGAGCCTGAAGTTGAGCCCGACTCAGCTGAAGATGAAGAGTGGCCGAATGAAGATCAAAGTACATCAGAGCAAGAACAGCCGGCGCAGGATGATTCCAATCAAGGCAAGGATGGTGATACTGACGCAAATCAGCCTAAAGAAAATAAAGAAGAGCCAAGCGCAGATGATTTAGAGGAATTGCTCATCGAGGCGATACGGGCTGGTATTCCGCCGAACGCATTGGCGCAACTGAGTGCTGGACTGGGGCGCGCGAATAGCAAACAAGGTTCTAAGGGCCAATTTGGCCAATTGCAAAAGAATGCGAATTCAGGGCGCCCAGCAGAGTCCTGGCGTGGATTGCCCAAGGGTGGAAAGCGCTTGGATTTACTGAAAACCATTCGAGCAGCGGTTCCTTGGCAAATCATGCGCCAAGCAGAATCCAAAATAAAACCACCCCCTGTCAATAATCAACGCAGTCGAATTCAGATTCGTGCCGATGACTTGCACATTAAGCGTTATCAGCAGCGCCAAGGTGTGGTGACTATCTTTTTGGTGGATGCGTCAGGCTCTTCCGCCACTCAGCGTTTGGCTGAAGCTAAAGGTGCGGTAGAGCAATTGCTGGCGGATTGCTACATTCGGCGCGATGAGGTTGCGATGATTGCCTTACGTGGCCGTACTGCGGAAGTCGTGTTACCGCCAACGCGATCCTTAGTACGCGCCAAGCGTAATTTAGCGGCCCTTCCGGGTGGCGGTGGCACGCCATTGGCAACGGGTTTTGCCGCGGTTAATACAATGGCCTTATCAATCCGCCGCAAAGGCATGACGCCCTTGATTGTAGTGATGACCGATGGTGTTGCGAATGTCACCTTAGAAGGGGTTGGTGGTCGTGAGCGTGCGCACCAAGACGCTTTGCAAACCGCACGTCAATTGCGTGCAGCAGGACATGCCATTTTATTTATTGATACTGCGAGTGCGCCACAAGCATTAGCAGAAGCGCTTGCCAACGAAATGAATGCGCAGTATTTGCCGCTGCCTTACATTAATTCGGGTAAGGCCATTTCACAACGCGCCGCACATTTAGCGCGGCAGTAAATCAATATCATTTATCTGGTTTACCAGCTCGTTTTCTTTTTCTTGCTAGAGAGCTTCTTTAAGGTTTGATTGCCTTTGATATAGGCATTCAAGAAAAGGCCTAAGCCAGCCAAAATAATGATTCCGGCAATCGCATAGAGCGTGATCGAGTTCATCGTGTTTCTTCCTCCTTAGTCATTAGATCAGTTACGGCCTTACTGTGCCAAGTCAAGTGCAGATTGAATAATAGCCAAAGCCGCCTCGGGGTTTGCTTCATGAAATAAATGGCCGCCGTCTTTTTGTATCACGGTGGACTGTGGAAAGTAGCGATGGATCACAGCTAGCAACTCTTCTTTTCGTACCCAGCTATCTTGATTCGCCACTAAAAAAGTGAGCTCTGAAGTAATTTCATGCGCATGGGCAAGTAAGTTGGGTATGTCGGTTGCTGCCATGAAATTGAGCGAGCCATTGATGTGATTCTTTTGCTTGAATAATAATTTGTAGCGCTCACGCTGAATGCCATTGAGCTTCGAATTGGTGGAGTCCAGCAATTTATCAATCATCGAGGTATACGGTAAAAAATCGGCAATCATCGATGAAACAAAAGATGAGGTCGCAATCGGATTAATCAGCGGCGCCAAAAACGAATGGTAAAAGCTCGGTAAGCTGACTAAGGATGGATTAAGGCCAAGAATACGTTTGGGCGCAGGACAGAGAAGGCTGTATTGCAGTCCCAGAGTGGCGCCGGCAGAGTGGCCGATGATGCTATCGATCTGTTCTACGCCTAATGCACGCAATAACTCAGCTAGCTTGTGCGTGATGAGGGTTAAGGAAAGCTGCTCTGATTGGTAGCTGATCGTAAAACCATGGCCCGGCAGGTCAGGCGCAATCACCCAATGCGATTTTGCCAATACTGGTAGCAATTCTGCCCAGGAGTGGGCAGAGGATCCTGTACCGTGGAGTAATAAGGCAACTGGCTTATTTGCTCCGTTTTCGCCGAGTCCGGCACCAGCCATTTGCACGTGCCATTCCATTTGACCGACAGAAACGGAGCTACTTAGCTCGCGCAGGGGCCAGTTTTGAGGAATTCGGTCGATGGAAGGGCGGTTCATTGGCTGAAATTGAGCTGAAATCGGTAAATATGCCTATTTTTTAAGCAATATGGCCAAAATAGGGGCAAATTGAGTCTGCTCATCATGGCACTAAGGGTTTCATAGGTTGACAGTAAGGATAAGAGTGTCTATATTTTTTTACATATTAGCAAGTAATTAAATATTTACACCACAAATCGTCCAGGCATTTAGACGATTCACCCTCGGGAGTGTGCCTTATGTCACCCATAAAACATATCAATCGCGCATTGGAAGCGGCTCTGATCCGCCACGAATCCGATTCCGGTCCCAAATTATTGAGCGCGGCGATGCGCCATGCGGTATTTCCAGGGGGTGCACGTATTCGCCCGCAACTGACATTGGCAGTTGCCCATGCCTGCGGTGATGATGATCCTGCGCTATCGATGGCGGCTGCGATTGCCATTGAGTTGCTCCACTGCGCATCTCTGGTTCACGATGATTTACCGTGTTTTGATAATGCCGAGTTACGCCGTGGCGTACCTTCGGTTCATCGCCAATATGGTGAACGCTTGGCGGTGCTGTCGGGCGATGCCTTAATTGTGATGGCGTATCAAGTGGTTGCATTGGCTGCACGTCAATCTGCCAATCGCATTGCGCCTTTAATTAAAACCATCTCAGTCGGCGTTGGAGCTCCACACGGGATCATCGCAGGACAGGCTTGGGAGTGCGAGCCACAAGCCATACTTGGCGATTATCAACGCGCAAAAACAGGCGCATTATTTGCAGCAGCAACGGCGTGCGGCGCGCAAGCAGCCGGCTCCGATGCCGATACGTGGCGCGCTCTAGGTGAGTGGCTAGGCGAAGCATATCAAGTGGCCGACGACATTCGTGATGTCTTAGGCGATGCCGAGTTGTTAGGTAAGCCTGCTGGACAAGATGCAGAACACAATCGACCCAGTTCAGCACGTGAACTGGGACTCACTGGCGCAGTCCAATACTTTGATGAACTGGTTTCGAAAGCGATTGGCTCGATCCCGAATTGCAAAGGCGATGCCGCATTAAAGATGCTGGTCGCACATGAGGCTGAGCGCCTATTGCCAGCAGCATGGTTTGCAAAAGATGCGAGCTTAATTACGGCTGGTATTAGTCGTATGGCCGCGTAGATTTAATCAAGGCAGACATGCCCTCTATTGCAAACGAAACAGTTACTCCGCAAACGCCATTGCCGTTAAAACCAGAGTATGGTTTTTGGGATCGCGTGCTAATAATGCGCGATGAGTTGATTGCCACAAAACGCTTTCAACGTCTTGCTGCAAGCCTCCCGATTTTTCGTTCCATCTCACGCTCCCGCGCTAGTAATTTATTTGACGTGATGTCTGGATTTGTTTATTCACAAATCCTACTGGCTTGCGTACGACTCAATGTATTTAATCTTTTAAAAAATGGCCCGCTAAGTCTAGAAGATCTGAGTCGCTTAACGCATTTTCCAATGAAGGGATTGAAAACATTAGTGGATGCTGCAGTAGCAATTCGCTTGCTAGAGCGCCGCTCTGAAGCGCGTTATGGTTTAGGTGCACTAGGCTCTCCTTTGGTTGGTAACGACGCTATTGCGGCGATGGTGGAGCACCACACTGCTTTCTATGCAGACATGCGCGATCCACTCGCACTGTTATCAGGCTCTATGAGTGAGCGTAACTTGGGAAAGTATTGGCCTTATGTTTCCGATAAGGACGAAGATCAGGCTTCACTCAAAAATCAGGAGGATGTGGCTGAATACTCTGCACTGATGTCGGCATCCTTACCCTTAGTTGCCGATGAGATCGTCGATGCCTATAACTTCAGTAAGCATCAGTGCATGCTCGATGTGGGCGGAGGTCAAGGAACATTTTTAAAGCGCGTGCATGAGGGCAGTCCACAACTAAGAAAAATGCTCTTTGATTTGCCCGGAGTGGCGCAATTAGCGGCTCAGCAATTAGCGTCCAATCCCGCAACACGAGGAATACAAACGCACGGCGGCAATTTTTTTACCGACGCACTGCCTACCGGTGCTGATTTGATTACGCTCGTCCGCGTGATTTTTGACCACGATGATGAGCGTGTCTTGACCTTGCTTGCCTCCATTTATGCCGCATTACCTAGCGGCGGAACCCTCTTAATCGCAGAGCCCATGGCAGATGCCCCAGATGCTCAGGCGATGGGCCATGCTTATTTTGGCTTTTATTTACTCGCTATGGGCCGAGGAAGACCAAGAACTATCAACGAAATCAGAAACTTACTAAAAAAAGTCGGGTTTAAATCGACCCAAACCGTGGCAACCAAGATGCCAATTAATACGCAAATCCTGCTGGCAAGCCGGTAATCTAAGGGTAAATACTGATGTTAGATCTAGAAATAGTGTATAAATTAGTTTACATCTAGCAAAGTAAACCAAATATTACATATGAGCGCTATTCATTCCACAGCCGTTGTCATTGAGTCTCCAAAAGAGCTCAAGCTGAGTAGGCTTGTGCTCGATTCACCTAAGCCCGATGACATTGTGGTTGAAATCGAATGGAGTGGGATCAGTACCGGTACTGAAAAGTTGCTTTGGAATGGAACCATGCCGCACTTTCCAGGAATGGGCTACCCCCTCGTTCCAGGATATGAATCCGTCGGTAGAGTAATTGAGGCAGGCCCTAAAGCCACTATTCCAGTTGGGCAGCGTGTTTTTGTGCCCGGAGCAAAATGCTTTGGAGATGTTAAAGGATTATTTGGCGGTGCCGCATCCCATGTGGTTGTTCCATCTGTGCGCGTGACGCCTCTGTCAGAGCAAATTGGTAGAGAAGGTGTACTGCTTGCACTCGCTGCAACGGCGTATCACGTTACGCAGGGCAATGTACATAAGCAACCTGACTTAATTATTGGACATGGCGTAGTAGGGCGCTTAATTGCGCGCATTGCCGTGATGCTCGGACATCAGCCAGTGGTATGGGAAGTGAATGCCGACCGCATGAGCGGGGCCAAAGGATATCAAGTCATTCACCCCGACGGCGATGCCAGGAAAGACTATGCGCGCATATGCGATGCAAGTGGTCAAACGCAGGTCTTAAACCAGTTAATTGCACGCCTCAAGCATGGAGGCGAAATTATTCTCGCCGGCTTTTATGACAACGATATTGCTTTTCAATTTGCACCTGCATTTATGCGGGAAGCCAAATTACGAATCGCATCCCAATGGGATCCGAGCGACTTAAACGCCGTAAAGAATTGCATCGATGCAGGTCTTCTGAGTTTGGATGACTTGATTACTCACCATCGTTCATCAACCCAAATAGATGATGTCTACCGTACAGCGTTTGAAGATACACGCTGCTTAAAAATGATTGTTGATTGGAGAAGTGAAAAATGAATGCCCCAGTAAACCCAAAAGAAATCACCATTCAGTTTACAAACTTAAAAAAAGAAGCTGCGGTCGATCCCGATCCCGTGCACACCGGTGAGGTCACCAAGAAAACCCAGATTATTGCAATCTACGGCAAAGGCGGAATCGGAAAAAGTTTTACCTTAGCTAATTTGTCATACATGATGGCCCAACAGGGTAAAAAAGTATTGCTGATTGGTTGCGACCCTAAAAGCGATACCACCTCCTTACTCTTTGGCGGCAAAGCCTGCCCCACCATTATTGAAACTTCATCCAAGAAAAAGTTAGCCGGCGAAGAAGTCAAAATCGGTGATGTCTGCTTTAAGCGTGACGGTGTTTTTGCCATGGAGCTTGGTGGACCCGAAGTTGGCCGTGGTTGCGGTGGGCGCGGAATCATCCACGGTTTTGAAACCCTGGAAAAATTGGGCTTCCATGACTGGGGTTTTGATTACGTCTTACTCGACTTCTTGGGTGACGTCGTCTGCGGCGGCTTTGGTTTACCCATCGCCCGTGATATGTGCCAAAAAGTGATTGTGGTTGCAAGTAATGATTTGCAGTCACTCTACGTTGCCAACAATGTCTGCTCAGCCGTGGAGTATTTCCGTAAGCTCGGCGGTAATGTCGGTGTAGCCGGCATGGTGATCAACAAGGATGATGGTACTGGCGAGGCCAGTGCCTTTGCGGAAAAAGTAGGGATTCCAGTGCTGTCTGCCATTCCTGCAAACGAAGACATTCGCCGCAAGAGCGCCAGTTACGAAATCATCGGCAAACCTGATAGTCAGTGGGCATCGGTATTTGAGGCGTTAGCACTCAATGTTGCTGAGGCGCCCCCAGTTAGACCAAAGCCAATGACATCCGATGATTTGTTGGGATTGTTCTCAGCAGATCAAGTAGGTCGTAACGTAGTTCTAGAGCCAGCAACTATTTTTGACATGGTTGGTAAAGACGAGGTCATCAAGCCAACGCTTGAAGTGATCTACGACAAAGTCTAAAGATCAATACCATGAGCCAATCCAAAATAATCCCAATCCAAGCCGAGGCGGTTGCTCAGGATGGTCTTGGCTGCCATTCTGGCGCAGAAAAGTTATTAGCAGCAGCTCAAGCATCTAACAAGAGTGAGATCCTAGGGCAGTACGCAAAGGATTATCCAAAAGGACCGCATGATCAGCCGCAAAGTATGTGCCCTGCATTTGGATCATTGCGTGTGGGCTTGCGTATGCGCCGGACTGCCACCATCCTTTCTGGATCGGCATGCTGCGTCTATGGCCTAACCTTCACCTCCCATTTTTATGGCGCACGACGCAGTGTGGGTTATGTTCCGTTTAATTCGGAGAGCTTGGTCACAGGCAAGTTATTTGAAGACATTCGCGATGCCGTTTACAAAGAAGCTAATCCTGAGTTGTACGACGCAATTGTGATTATTAATCTCTGCGTACCAACGGCTAGCGGTGTGCCTTTACAACTGCTGCCAAAAGAAATCAATGGCGTTCGCATTATTGGTATCGATGTGCCTGGATTTGGCGTGCCAACCCATGCAGAAGCAAAAGACGTATTAGCAAGCGCCATGTTGCGTTACGCTCGGGGCGAGGCAGAGTCGGGTCCTGTGTCCGCGCCACGCAATGGCGTATCCGATAAGCCAACCATCACCTTGCTGGGTGAAATGTTCCCGGTTGATCCGGTTGGGATTGGCATGATGCTCGAGCCAATGGGTTTAGCAGTAGGGCCAGTAGTCCCAACGCGTGAATGGCGTGAGCTGTATCAGGCACTGGATTCAAAAGTAGTAGCCGCTATCCATCCGTTTTATACCGCGAGTATTCGAGAGTTTGAAGCCGCTGGCAGAAAAATTGTCGGCTCAGCCCCAATTGGCTATGAAGGTACAGCAGCCTGGCTTGATTCGATTGGTGAGGCCTGTGGCATTCCAAAATCGAAGGTGAGCGAATCAAAAGATAAATTCTTACCCATGATCAAGGCGGCATTGGCAGCCAAGCCAATTAAAGGCCGGATTACGATGAGCGGTTATGAAGGCTCGGAGCTCTTGGTAGCCCGCTTATTGATTGAAAGCGGTGCTGATGTGAAATACGTCGGCACGGCTTGTCCTAAGACCATCTGGAGTAGTGCAGATCAAGACTGGCTGGAATCGCGCGGAGTGCATGTACAGTACCGTGCCTCGCTTGAGCAAGACGAAGCAGCGATGCATGAGTTCAAGCCGGATTTAGTGATTGGCACAACACCGATTGTGCAAAAAGCAAAAGAAGCAGCAATACCATCGCTGTATTTCACTAACTTGATTTCAGCTCGGCCGCTAATGGGCGCTGCTGGAGCCGGCTCTTTGGCGCAAGTCATTAATTCAGCCCTTGGCAATCAGGCGCGTTTTGACACTATGAAGGACTTTTTTGAAGGTGTTGGTACCGGTTATGCGGCTGGTGTTTGGGATGCGGTACCAGTTGATCATCCTGATTTCCGCGCTGAGACACGTCGCCGCAATGAAAAGGCGCAAAAGAAACGCAAAGCAGAGGAGATGGGCTAATGCTAGTTCTTGACCACGATCGTGCTGGCGGCTATTGGGGCGCTGTCTATGTCTTTACTGCCATCAAGGGTTTGCAGGTTGTCATTGACGGCCCAGTGGGCTGTGAAAACCTTCCAGTGACCTCGGTATTGCATTACACCGATGCATTGCCACCCCATGAGCTGCCAATCGTTGTCACTGGTTTGGCTGAAGAACAATTGGGTCGCGAAGGTACGGAAGAGTCAATGAAGCGAGCACATAAAGTGCTTGATCCCGATTTACCTGCAGTAGTAGTGACAGGCTCAATTGCAGAAATGATTGGCGGCGGCGTTACTCCAGAGGGAACGGGGATTAAACGCTTCTTGCCTAGAACTATTGATGAAGATCAGTGGCAGTGTGCTAACCGGGCGATGAACTGGTTGTGGACTGAGTACGGTTTAAAGAAAATACCAGCACGACCAGAGCGCAAAGCTGGCGAAAAGCCAATGATCAATATCATTGGGCCTGCTTACGGCACGTTCAATTTATACAGCGACCTGGCAGAAATCAAGCGCCTAGTTGAAGGGATTGGTGCCCAAATCAATATGGTATTCCCGCTCAGCAGCCATTTAGCCGATGTGGAGAAATTGGCTGACTCCGATGTGAATATTTGCATGTACCGTGAGTTTGGCCGCTTGCTCTGCGAGACCTTAGAGCGCCCTTATTTGCAGGCGCCAATTGGGATGCATTCAACTACCGCATTTTTGCGTAAGTTAGGTGAGTTAACTGGGCTAGACCCAGAGCCCTTTATTGCGCAAGAAAAAAATACCACCCTCAAGCCAGTTTGGGATCTCTGGCGCTCGGTTACTCAGGATTTCTTTGGTACAGCGAGCTTTGGGATTGTCGCCAATGAAACCTACACGCGCGGTGTAAGCCATTTCTTAGAAACCGAAATGGGACTGCCTTGCAACTTTGCTGTTTCACGTATGCCCGGTCAAAAAACCGATAACAGCGCAATCCGTGATTTAGTGCAAAAGAAAACACCACTCGTTTTGTTTGGAAGTTACAACGAGCGCATGTATGCCAGCGAAGTCAATGCACGTTGCTCCTACATTCCTGCATCGTTCCCGGGAGCCATTATTCGTCGGCATACCGGAACCCCTTACATGGGCTATTCAGGCGCAGCGTACTTAATTCAAGAGGTATGCAATGCCCTGTTTGATGCTCTCTTTCATATTCTGCCCTTGGGCACTGAAATGGATAAGGTTGATCCGACTCCGGCCCGCTTGCAAACAGCAATCCATGCTATGCCATGGGATGTTGAGGCGCAATTGTTACTGAATCGCTTAATTAGCGGTCAGCCCGTTTTAACCCAGATCTCCGTAGCAAAACGCCTGCGTGATATGTCCGAGCGTGAAGCTCGCAGCGGAAATCTAGAGCGAGTCACCGTAGATTGTGTGAATAAATCCAAAACGTCACTCGGCGTAATGGAGACAGCATGATGAAGTCGCAACCCATTTGCCTGATGTTAGGGCAGTCCCAATATGGCACCACCATGCCGTATCCCCAAATCTACAGGGGTGATGTAGAAAAGACCGCAAGGTCAGTCTTAAGGAGTATTCATCATGAGTGAAAACAGATCTATATCTGGGCTTACCGATGCAGAGGCTCAAGAATTCCATGCATTTTATGTGCAAGGTCTTCTCGGATTTGCTGCTATCGCCGTCGTTGCGCACATCCTCGTATGGGCGTGGCGTCCATGGTTTTTTTAAGTAGCAGTAATTAAGTTTTAGAAAATAAAGTGAAGAGGTGAATCATGAAGATAAATACAGAAGTTTTTAATAAAAATTTGGTGAATGACAGACTGTCATTCAAGCTTATTTTTTTGATTAGTTATGTAGTGATCTTTGGAGTTGCCTTGTTAACGATCGTTTTGCCGGCATCTCAAAAAAGCTGGCTGTTTGGAAGCTCAGACGGCGCATCATTTTTTAAGACTGTTGAAAGCGGCGTTTATAGCTTTATGTCTTACTTAAATTAGGAGAAACATTATGTGGAGAATTTGGAAACTATACGACCCACTACGCGCGATGGTTGCGCAGGGCGTTTTTCTCTTTGCTTTGGCCGCAATGATTCATTTGATTCTATTGAGCACAACTCAGTACAAATGGCTCGATGGCCTGAGTCAAGCGGAGTACAAAGCTGCGGTTGCAGCTTCCAAGAAGTAATTGTTGTACCGGCGTAAGTGGGTACCTAGCGATAGTTACCTGCTTACGGCAGATTAATTAAGAACGAGCGATGTCTCGTTTTGTAAGGAGTGCATAAATGGCTATGCTCAATTTTGAAAAGAAATACCGCGTACGCGGTGGTACCTTAATCGGCGGAGATCTCTTTGATTTCTGGGTTGGGCCATTCTATGTTGGATTTTTTGGTGTTACCACCATCTTTTTTACCTTCCTCGGAACCGCTCTCATACTGTGGGGCGCAGCGCAATCCGGGGTTTGGAACATCTGGCAAATAAATATTGCCCCTCCCGACCTCAAGTATGGTCTGGGGCCAGCACCGATGATGGAGGGTGGATTGTGGCAAATCATCACAATTTGTGCTCTCGGCGCTTTTATATCTTGGGCACTCCGTGAAGTTGAAATTTGCCGCAAGCTCGGTATGGGGCTCCACGTTCCCGCCGCCTTTAGCATGGCGATCTTTGCGTATTTCACCTTAGTGGTGATTCGTCCAGTCTTAATGGGCGCTTGGGGCCATGGCTTCCCATATGGGATCTTGAGTCATTTGGATTGGGTTTCGAATACCGGCTACCAGTACCTGCATTTTCATTACAACCCCGCACACATGATTGCGGTTACCTTTTTCTTTACTACAACACTGGCGTTGTCTTTGCACGGCGCTTTAATTTTGTCATCAACCAATCCGCAGCCTGGTCACAATGTAAAAACGCCAGAGCATGAAGATACCTTCTTCAGAGATATCGTGGGTTACTCCGTTGGTACCTTAGGTATCCATCGCGTCGGATTATTTTTAGCCTTATCAGCAGGTTTTTGGAGCGCAGTATGTATTGTGATTAGCGGCCCATTCTGGACAAAAGGATGGCCTGAATGGTGGACATGGTGGCTTAACTTGCCCATCTGGAGCTAATAGCGGAGAACATGATGGAATATCAAAACTTATTTACTCAAACACAAGTCACTGGACCTGCTAGCCATGGGGTGCCTATCAATGCATACGATATGCGTGAGCGTACCAAGCCATTTGGCTTTAGTTACCTCATGGGCCTTATCGGCAATGCACAGCTCGGGCCCATCTACTTAGGTCGACTCGGTCTTGCATCTCTGATGTTTGGTATGGCTGCATTCGTGATGATTGGTTTTAATATGCTGGCCCAGGTGGATTGGAATCCAATTCAGTTTGTACGCCAACTGTTTTGGCTATCACTGGATCCGCCTGCACCTAAATATGGTTTGACCTTTCCGCCAATGAATGAAGGCGGGTGGTGGTTAATTGCCGGCTTATTCACAACCATTTCAATTATGTTGTGGTGGTATCGAACCTATCGCCGCGCGATTGCGCTTGGCATGGGAACGCATGTGCCTTGGGCATTTGCCGCAGCCATTTGGTTATTCCTAGTGCTGGGCTTGATTCGCCCTGTGCTGATGGGCAGCTGGAGCGAAGCAGTTCCTTTCGGCATCTTCTCGCACCTCGACTGGACTGCAGCGTTTTCGATTCGCTATGGTAATTTGTTCTACAACCCATTCCACATGCTGTCGATTGTGTTCTTGTATGGCTCGGTATTGCTCTTTGCAATGCACGGCGCAACTATCCTGGCTGTGAGTCGCTTTGGTGGCGAGCGCGAAATTGAGCAAATCGTCGATCGCGGAACTGCCTCTGAGCGTGCCGGTCTGTTCTGGCGCTGGACGATGGGCTTTAATGCGACGATGGAATCGATTCACCGTTGGGCTTGGTGGTTTGCGGTATTGACCCCAATCACCGGTGGTATTGGTATCTTGTTAACAGGTACCGTGGTGGATAACTGGTATCTATGGGGTGTAAAACACGGCATTGCTCCGGCATACCCCGCCTATTTTGAGGTAATTGCCGATCCAGCACTGAGTGCGCCGATGGCACCTGCCGCTATTCAGGGAGCGAAATAATGAAAGCCGGATTGAATAAATTACTGATCACCTTAGGCCTCGCCTCGGCAGTCCTGTTAACCGGCTGTGAGCGTCCACCGATTGATGCTAAGCAAACCGGTTTCCGTGGCACAGCGATGGTGGAAATAAATAATCCCCGCACCCAAGAAAAATTGGCAGCTGAAAATGTTGCGCCTCCCGGTGTGCCTGCACCTGCGGATGGACCAAAGGCAAGTGCGGTGTACAAGAACGTGAAGGTGCTAGGTAACTTGAGTGAGGCTCAATTCACTACCTTTATGGTGGCCATGACATCCTGGATTGCGCCAAAAGAAGGTTGCGGCTATTGCCATAACGTGCAGAACTTTGCCGACGATTCGGTTTACACCAAAAATGTTGCGCGAACGATGATTCAGATGACGCAAAACATTAACTCTAATTGGAATGCCCACGTCAAAGATACCGGTGTGACCTGCTATACCTGCCATCGCGGCAATCCAGTACCAAAAGAAGTATGGTTTGAGACTGCCGAAAAGAAAAAGGGCGGCATGTTGGGTAATCGCAATGGACAGAATCAGCCTTCGCCTGCCGTTGGTTACGCCTCTTTGCCAAACCAACCCTTCTCCAGTTATTTCTTAGCGGGTAAGGATGCTGCACGAATTACAGGGCCGACTGCATTGCCAACCGGTCATGTGAAATCGATCCAAGAAACGGAGTCCGTATTTGCTGTGATGATTCACCAATCGAATGCCTTGGGTGTCAATTGCACCTATTGCCATAACTCCAGGGCATTTGCCGAATGGGAGGAGAGCCCGCCACAGCGTGCCCAAGCATGGCATGGTATTCAGATGGTGAAGGACGTCAATAGTAATTACATTGTGCCCACTACGCCCCTCTTTCCTCCGCACCGCTTAGGGCCGGATGGGGATGTAGCGAAGGCCAATTGCGCGACCTGCCATCAGGGTGTGAATAAACCCCTATTAGGCAAAAGCATGCTGAAAGACTATCCATACTTAGTTGGACCACCTACAGGAAAGCCACTGGCAGTCGCACAAAAGAAGTAGGCGGGTTTGATTTTCAAGCACCGCCAATCGTGAAGGATTAGAGATGGACCAAAAGGTCGATCGTTTTAAGATACCCGAGCTGGCTGTTATAGGCGGCGCTAAAAAGACAGGGGCTCGGGCCATTGTGATTGGCAGTGGCTTTGGCGGCTTAGCGGCTGCCATTCGACTCGCTGTGAAGGGGTACGAGGTCACGGTACTGGAGCGCCTCGATTCGCCTGGCGGACGTGCCTATGTGCATCGCCGCAATGGCTACACATTTGATGCGGGCCCCACCATCATCACTGCTCCATTTCTGCTGGAAGAGTTGTGGACCTTATGTGGTCGCGACATGAAAGACGATATCGATCTGCGTTTAATGGATCCGTTTTATCAGGTTCGCTTTGCCGATGGGCGAATTTTTCATTACACCGGCGACCCAGAAAAAATGCGAGCTGAGGTGGCTAGGTTTGAACCATCCGATCTGCCCGGCTATGAGCGCTTTTTAGAAGAAGCGGAAAAATGCTACAAGTTGGGTTTTGAGGAGTTGGGTGATTTCTGCTTTCAGACCTTAGGGGATTTGGCGAAGGCCTTCCCAAGTCTAGTCAAGATGCGCGCATGGAATAATTTGTATTCATTAGTTGCAAAACACATTAAGAATCCACAGCTGCGTGAAGTAATGAGTTTTCACCCGCTGCTGATTGGGGGCAATCCCTTCTCGGTAACAGCAGTCTATTCTCTGATCAATGCCTTGGAGCGTAAATGGGGTGTGCATTCAGTCATGGGTGGCACAGGTAAGTTAATACAGGGACTGGTGAAGTTATTGAACGAGCAGGGTGTTGAGGTTCGCTACAACTCTACTGTCCGTAAGATAAACATCGAAAACAATCAAGTCACTGGCGTTACATTGGAAAATGGCCAAGTGCTGTATTCTGATTTAGTGGTGTCCAACGCCGATACTGCTTGGACCTATAAAAATTTGGTTGATGCTAAATACCGCAAAGTGTGGACCGATAAGAAGGTCGATAACGGCAAGTACTCCATGAGCTTATTTGTTTGGTACTTTGGAACCAAGAAAAAATACCCTGAAATACCGCACCACATGATGCTTTTAGGTGAGCGCTATAAAACACTGCTTGATGATATTTTTAAAAAGCATCATTTGGCAAAAGACTTTAGTTTGTACTTGCATCGCCCCACTGCAACCGACCCATCGATGGCGCCCGAGGGCTGCGATACCTTTTATGTTTTGTCGCCAGTGCCCCATTTGGATAGCGGCACCGACTGGCAGGTAGTGGCAGAGTCGTATCGTCAAGCCATAGCCAATATGCTGGAAAGTATAGTGATGCCCGATTTGCAAGCCAATATCACTGAGTCATTCATGATGACGCCGCAGGACTTTAAAGACCGTTTGCTCTCGCATAAAGGCGCTGCATTTGGTCTTGAGCCATTACTCACGCAGAGTGCGTGGTTTAGGCCACACAACCGCAGCGAAGACATTGCTGGCCTTTACATGGTTGGCGCAAGCACCCATCCAGGCGCTGGCATTCCAGGTGTTTTATCTTCGGCTAAGGCATTGGATTCAGTCATAGAGCCCGTAGTCAATACCTATTTAAATCAGGCCGGACATGCAGCAACTTAATACCGTCCGTGCCATTACTGCTGAATTTGGCTTTCAGTTGGATTTGCGTACTTGCACAGAGCTCATGAAAGATGGATCTAAATCATTTTTTGCCGCCTCAAAAATTCTGCCAAGCAACATTCGGAGTTCGGCAACTGCTTTGTATGCCTTTTGCCGACTATTGGATGACTTGGTAGACGATCAGAATGCTAGCGCTGATGTGATTCCCCAAATCCAAGAGCGACTCGCTCGAATTTACAAGCAAGATCCGATTGATGTACCTGCGGATCGTGCCCTGGCATTGGTAGTAGAGCGATTTGGTATCCCGAAGATTTTGCTGGAGGCCTTAATTGAGGGATTCGAGTGGGATCGCGATGGCCGTCGCTATGAAACCATCGAAGATTTACAGGCCTATGGCGCTCGCGTTGCTTCTACGGTTGGGGTCATGATGACTCTGATCATGGGTGTGCGTGATCCAGTTGTTCTGCAGCGTGCTTGTGAGTTGGGTTTGGCGATGCAATTAACCAATATTGCACGCGATGTAGGTGAAGATGCCCGCAATGGTCGCCTGTATTTGCCCCGCAGCTGGATGCGCGAAGCCGGAATCGATCCCGATACATGGCTCAAGGATCCGGTATTCAGTGAAGCGCTTGGTAGTGTTGTATCGCGTTTATTAAAGACGGCGGATGCGATGTATCAGCGCTCCATTGCTGGAGTTGCTGGGCTACCCCGTAATTGCCGCGCGGCTATTTCTGCCGCGCGTTTAATTTATTGCGAAATCGGTCGTGAAGTTGAGCGCCGGGGTATGAATTCAATCAATCACCGTGCAGTAGTGCCATTCTCCAAAAAATTGCTATTGATGGGTCAGGCCTTTATGGCTGGCATTTATAGCCCTAAATTAAATGCAACACTCGAGCCAATTGCAGAACTGCAGTTCTTGGTAGAAGCCGTTTTACCCAATGATCCGCATGCCCATTACGAGGGCTCAATTGAGGATCGCATGATTTGGGTGATTAACTTAATGGAGCGCGTAGAGCGCCGCCGCATTCAAAACTACGATGCCTTTATGCAGCCAGAAAAGGCTGCCGCTTAAATCGACTAGACGACCTGAGCAGCGCGTTTTAGGAAAACATCCTCGGTATGCGTGGCATACGCCATGGCAACATCAGTTGGGTACTGGTGGCTACAAGGCGCGGTACGTTGAGTGTTTCATGCATCGATGTGACCTTTTCTCCAAGTAAAGTCGACTGCAAAATCGAGCGCGCATAAAAGGGCGTATCTTCGAGGAGTTGGCTAGTGCTAGCCTGGGTATTAGGATCCGTGCGCATGTGGCGCTGAATGCGCCAACCGGTTTTCTTGAGGGCTTGGCGTGCTGGAGCCTCAAATGGCTCCACACTGCCATCGGGCTTAAAGCGCATTGCAATGAGTCGCTCAACCCCTGATTTTTGGCGGACATCGTAAATCACTGCAGTACTACCGTCTTTCATAGCAGCGCGTGACCAATCCCATTCGGTAAACGGGACGCTGATCGCCTCATCTCCTTCGTTCGAATCAAAGTAGGCGTGCCCTTGCCAGCTCAGTTTAGGGTGAT
>JBIPON010000242.1:0-5165 GCA_044379065.1 Polynucleobacter sp.
TTTTTATGTAGTTAACACTCACTAACTTAGGAGAAGGAATGAATCTACGTCCTTTACATGATCGCGTGATCATCAAGCGTATGGATCAAGAAACCAAGACTGCCTCAGGAATCGTTATTCCCGATGCGGCAGCAGAGAAGCCAGATCAGGGCGAAGTTTTAGCCGTAGGCCCTGGCAAGCGCGATGACAGCGGCAAATTAAATGCCCCTGACGTCAAAGTAGGTGACCGGGTGTTGTTCGGTAAATATGCCGGGCAAACCGTCAAAGTAGGTGCAGATGAGCTTCTCGTCATGCGCGAAGAAGACATCATGGCCGTTGTTCAGAAGTAATTGAGAACATAAGAGAGGAATTCAATCATGGCAGCAAAAGACGTTGTATTTGGCGATAACGCCCGTACCAAGATGGTCGAGGGAGTCAATATCCTCGCCAACGCAGTTAAAGTTACCCTCGGACCTAAAGGTCGTAACGTGGTCATCGAGCGTTCGTTCGGCGGCCCCACCATCACCAAAGACGGTGTGAGCGTAGCAAAAGAAATCGAACTCAAAGACAAGCTCCAAAACATGGGCGCGCAGATGGTGAAGGAAGTTGCTTCCAAAACCGCTGATATCGCTGGTGATGGCACAACCACTGCAACCGTACTCGCACAATCCATCGTGCGCGAAGGTATGAAGTACGTTGTTGCTGGCCACAATCCAATGGATTTGAAGCGCGGCATTGATAAGGCAGTAACAGCTGCTTTAGAAGAGCTCAAAAAAATCAGTAAGCCATGCACCACCACCAAAGAAATCGCCCAAGTTGGTTCGATCTCTGCAAACAGCGATGTGAGCATTGGTCAGCGTATTGCTGAGGCGATGGAAAAAGTGGGTAAAGAAGGCGTGATTACCGTTGAAGATGGCAAGTCACTCGAAGACGAACTCGAAGTGGTGGAAGGTATGCAGTTTGATCGCGGCTACCTCTCGCCCTACTTCATTAATCAGCCAGAGAAGCAAGTGGCTGTCTTGGAAAGCCCATACATCCTCTTGTTTGATAAGAAGATCAGCAACATTCGTGATCTCTTGCCAGTACTAGAGCAAGTAGCGAAGTCGGGTCGCCCATTGATGATCGTGGCAGAGGACGTCGAAGGCGAAGCCTTAGCTACCTTGGTTGTGAACAACATCCGCGGCATTATTAAGACCTGTGCTGTGAAAGCTCCTGGTTTCGGTGATCGCCGTAAAGCTATGCTCGAAGACATCGCCATTTTGACTGGCGGTCAAGTGATTGCTGAAGAAATCGGCTTAACTCTCGAGAAAACCACCCTGGAGCATTTGGGTCAAGCCAAGCGTGTTGAGATTGGTAAAGAAAACACCATCATCATCGATGGCGCAGGCGATGCTAAAGCCATTGAAGCCCGCGTGAAGAACATTCGCGTTCAAATCGACGAAGCAACCAGCGACTACGATCGTGAAAAATTGCAAGAGCGCGTTGCCAAGTTGGCAGGCGGTGTTGCAGTGATTCGTGTTGGCGCTGCGACTGAAGTCGAAATGAAAGAGAAAAAAGCGCGTGTTGACGACGCTCTGCACGCAACCCGTGCAGCAGTGGAAGAAGGCATTGTTCCTGGCGGCGGCGTAGCTTTGATTCGTGCCAAGCAAGGCATCATGGGCCTCAAAGGCGATAACTCAGATCAAGATGCTGGTATCAGCATTGTTCTGCGCGCCATGGAAGAGCCACTGCGTATCATCGTTTCCAACGCAGGTGACGAAGCTAGCGTAGTTGTGAATGCGGTGATGGCTAGCAAGGGTAACAACGGCTATAACGCAGCGACGAGCGAGTACGGCGATTTGGTAGCTCAGGGTGTAATCGATCCTACCAAGGTAACCAAAACCGCATTAGTGAATGCAGCTTCGGTTGCAGCACTGCTCCTCACAACCGATTGTGCAATCTGCGAGTCTCCAAAAGATGACAGCGCAGGCGGCATGCCCGATATGAGCGGTATGGGCGGCGGCATGGGCGGTATGGGCGGTATGATGTAATGATCTAGCCTAGCTAGAACAGAAAAGGGCAGCCTAGCTGCCCTTTTTCTTTGCTTAAACAAAATCTTTACTTAGGCAAAACGCATACCAGCATATTGGGTGGGGGGGTAGCAAAAAAGCCACCCGAAGGTGGCTTTTTATTCAACAGTAAGACTAGTTAATCAACAGCCTTAACCATGTCTTCAATAACCTTCTTCGCATCACCGAAGACCATCATGGTTTTATCCATATAGAAGAGTTCGTTGTCTAGACCTGCATAACCCGCAGCCATCGAACGCTTGTTCACAATAATTGTTTTAGCTTTAAAGGCTTCCAGAATCGGCATACCAAAGATGGGGCTGCCTGGCGTGCGCGCTGCTGGGTTAACCACGTCGTTAGCGCCTAGCACCAGAACCACATCAGCCTGACCGAAGTCGCTATTGATGTCTTCCATCTCAAATACTTGGTCGTAGGGCACTTCGGCTTCTGCGAGTAAGACGTTCATGTGGCCTGGCATCCGCCCTGCAACCGGATGGATTGCGTACTTAACGGTTACGCCATGGTGGGTTAACTTCTCAGTTAACTCTTTGAGTGCATGCTGCGCGCGGGCTACTGCCAAACCGTAGCCTGGAACAATGATCACGGTATCGGCATTGGTCATCAAGAAAGCTGCATCTTCAGCTGAGCCCGATTTATAGTTCTTTGGAGCACCATCGTCATCGCCACCAGCGGCTGCCTCAGCGCCAAAGCCGCCGAGCAAAACCGCGATGATTGAGCGGTTCATCGCCTTACACATGATGTAAGACAGAATTGCACCTGAAGAGCCAACGCAGGCGCCAGCAATAATCAACACAGGGTTATTCAAAGTAAAGCCAATGCCCGCAGCCGCCCAGCCCGAATAGCTATTAAGCATCGATACCACCACTGGCATATCGGCACCACCAATGGGGATGATCAAGGTCACGCCGAGTACCAATGCAACTGCGCACATGGCTAGGAAAGCCGCATGGCTGTCGGTTAAGAAATACACCACTCCAGCCGCAACCATCAATACAGCAAGAATCAGGTTCAGCATGTGCTGACCAGAGAAAGTCACTGGCTTGCCACTGACTTTGCCGGACAACTTACCGAAGGCAATGATCGAAGCAGTAAAGGTAATCGCACCGATAAAGGCGCCAATAAAGAGCTCGATCTTCTGCGCGCCCGAGTGGTCTTGAGCTGGGTTAATTACCGCTGCAATCGCAATCAACACGGCCGATAGACCAACAAAGGAGTGCATTAAGGCAACCAGCTCAGGCATCTTGGTCATTTGCACGCGTTTCGCAGCAATCGAACCGATGATTGCGCCAGCAACAATGGCAATGCCAATCAGCCAGTAGACGGGCTTAAATGTGGGAATCAAGAATGTGGTGATGACGGCGAGCAGCATGCCGACCATTCCATACACGTTACCTTGACGCGAGGTGGTCGGTGACGATAAACCCCGCAACGCGAGGATAAAGAGCACCGAAGAAATGAGATAAGAAATCGCTGTGATATTAGACATGATGGGGTTCTCTTACTTTGTGCCAGCGGCTTCGTTTTTAGGAGCCTTCTTTTTAAACATTTCAAGCATACGGCGGGTAACCATAAAGCCACCAAAAATGTTTATCGAGGCGAGGAAGACGGCCAATGCGCCAATCATGCTGGTGAGGGTGATTTCATCGCCGTTGATGACTTCGGTTTGCAATAAAGCGCCGACGATGATAATTCCAGAAATGGCATTGGTCACCGCCATTAAGGGTGTATGCAATGCGGGCGTGACGTTCCAAACCACGTGGTAGCCCACAAAAATGGCCAGCACAAACACCGTAATGTTTTGGACCGTAAGAATACTTTGAATTGCAGCTGCATCCATGATCATTCCTTCAATAATTAATTGGTACGGACAGCTTGGCCATCACGACACATGAGGCAGGCTGCAACAATGTCATCATCGGCAGCAGCAGGAATAGCGAGCTGCGCTTCTTTATTGATGATGAGCTTCATAAAGTCCAGGACGTTGCGTGCATAGAGTGCCGAAGCGTCTGCTGCAACCATGCTGGGTAAATTCGTATGGCCAACAATCTTCACGCCATTCGCATCGACGATTTGGTCTGCGCGAGTTAGGGGGCAATTGCCAGATCCGTTTTCACCACGGCCTGCGGCCAAATCAATGACGACTGAACCAGGCTTCATCTTGGCTACGGTCTCGCTATGCAATAAGACGGGCGGCTTGCGTCCTGGAATTAAGGCGGTCGCAATCACAATGTCCGCTTGCATGGCGCGCTCAGCAACCAAAGCAGCTTGGCGCTTCATCCACGACTCGGGCATTGGACGCGCATAGCCACCGACTCCTTTGGCAATCTCGCGTTCTTCATCGGTCTCGTAGGGCACGTCCACAAACTTAGCGCCAAGCGATTCGATTTGTTCTTTTGCGGCAGGGCGCACATCCGATGCTTCAATGACAGCGCCTAAGCGTTTTGCTGTCGCAATCGCTTGCAGGCCGGCAACACCAGCACCCAAAATGAGTATGCGCGCTGCCTTAACGGTACCTGCAGCGGTCATCAGCATTGGCATAAAGCGCTGATATTCGTTGGCGGCTAGCATGACGGCTTTGTAGCCGGCAATGTTGGCTTGGGAAGACAATACGTCCATGCTCTGGGCGCGGGTGGTGCGTGGTGCTGCTTCAAGGGCAAAGGCGGTAATGCCTTGGCTGGCCATGGCTGCAATCGCTTCGTTATCAAATGGATCGAGCATGCCAATCAGCACGGTACCCGATTTGATTTGTTTGAGCTCAGCAGCTTGGGGGCTGCGGACCTTAAGCACCATCTCCGCTGCAAAAGCGTCGGCAGCGCTACCGATGGTGGCGCCCACGGCTTCATACGCCGAGTCAGGGACACTGGCGCCGTTACCGGCACCCGATTGAATAATGAATTGATGACCTTGGCTGATCAGCTTTTTGACCGTCTCCGGTGTGGCTGCAACCCGAGTTTCCCCCGGTCTGGTTTCTAGTGGCACTCCAATGCGCATGGCACGTCTCCGAAAGCAAAGAATTTAGAAAAGCGGTATTAGTTAAAGTAGCTTGGCCTTTTGAGCGCACTTACCCATTGCAGTAGTAATTTCTTTTTATTGGTGTGTATCCAACGTAAGACTTTT
>JBIPON010000117.1:0-5159 GCA_044379065.1 Polynucleobacter sp.
TTACGCAAGTTATTGGCCGATATGGACGACATTGAGGCAAAGAACTTCATCGTCGATAAGCTCAAATCGACCAAGAACAATGGCGAATTCTTCGATCTAATGCGCCGCGGAGGCTAAGCGGCCTAGGTTAGATGGATGGCAAATCTAGCCTTTCTTATTGATTTCATGGCATAATTTCGCTTTTGCGACACCTTAGGTGTAGCTTTTTTGATTCACCGTTGCATTTACTTTTACCTGGGCAAGTATTTCACTTCTGTTACTAGAACTGAAACGGCTACCTGCAATAAGGATACTTATGAAACCTGGCATTCACCCTGATTACCGCGAAGTTGTTTTTGTCGATGTTTCCAACAACTTCAGCTTTAAGACCCGCTCAACCATCAACACCAAAGAAACTGTGAAATGGGAAGACGGCAAAGAGTACCCCCTTTCCAAAATTGAGACCTCCTCCGAGTCGCATCCGTTCTACACCGGTACCCAGAAGATTATGGATACTGCTGGTCGGGTTGAGAAATTCCGTCAGAAGTTCGGCAGTAAAGCTGTTGCTAAGGCAACTGGTGATGGCGTTGCTAAAACGGCTGAGAAAAAAGCAGCTGCTGCTGAAACCAAGGCTGCTGACAAACCAGCAGCCAAAAAAGCGGCTGTTAAGAAGGCGTAATGATTGCGTGGGAGTAAGTTGCTCTTCTCCCGCAATTCCCAAAAGGCAGCCTGTGCTGCCTTTTTTCTTAGCTGAAATTTTTATCGCCTAAATGCAATTTCACTCTCGCCATTCACATGGTTAAACTCACCGCTGCCGCCACTGCATCGATTCCGCGCAAAGTCATTTTTGCGCTAACGCTCATCTACGGTTTAGCTGGCCTGTTTCAGCGAGACCCTTGGAAGAACGAGGATGCCATCGGCTTTGGCGGTATGTGGACGCTATACCAAGGCAATCTTCATGATTGGCTGATCCCTCACTTAGCGGGGCGCGATACTGCGCTCGGCGCGCCACTGCCCTACTGGCTCGGCGGCTTACTGATGGAATGGTTTGGGCCAATCATTGGCTTGGCGAACGCTAGCCGTCTTTATTCAGCCCTGTGTTTTTTTGCAGCTGCTCTTGCCATTTGGTATACCACCTATCTATTGGGACGCCGGCGTGAAGTGCAGCCGATGGCACTAGCGGTAGGCGGTCAACCACAATCCAAGGCATACGGCATGACCTTAGCGGATGGCGCGCTCCTGATTTTCCTGGCTTGCGTTGGCTTGGCGCAGCGCGCTCATGAAACTACGCCCATGATGGCCCAATTAATGGGCATTAGTTTTGTGCTGTATGGCACGGTACGCGGGCTCGATAAACCATGGCAAGGGGGTGCATGGACTGGTCTAGGCGTGATGGTGTTGGCACTCTCCAGCAATCTATACCTCACCATCCTCGTCATATTGGCAACCGTAAGCGCCGTATTTATCAGCAATGCACGATTACGTTTTCGCTGGTCGCTGACCTCGGTCATATTGGGCGCAATTGGTTTTGCACTCTGGCCCTTACTCTGGTTCATTTTTGATCTGACTGAAACGCAGCGCGCGATTGCATTTGACGCTTGGCTTAATGTGCCGCCGATGCAGAGCAGTCCTTCCGCTGAATCAATGGGTTTCTTAGGTGTGAACTTCTGGCTCTACGCCTGGCCGGTATGGCCGCTCGCCATTGTGGCAATCGTGCATTGGGCTCGCGAAAAAAATGCGGGGTCTTGGCGCGCACCGCATTTATGTATTCCACTGGGCCTCATACTTAGTGGAATCCTCTACGTACTGCTCCGCGTTGATGCGAACGAGCACGATTTGATCATATTGATTCCGCCCATGGCGATTCTGGCTATTTTTAGCTTGCCGATTCTCAAACGGAATCTGATTAGCTTTATTGATTGGCTAGCGATGCTGAGTTTCACCCTGATTGGTTTAGCCATTTGGGTCATTTGGCTCGCAAAGATAACGGGCTTTCCAGCAAGCACCGCAGCCAACGTGGCGCGCTTTATACCCGGCTATGAGGCCCAATTCAGCCTTACTGCCTTTGTGATTGCTATTGGTATTACTGGCCTTTGGGTTGCAGTGATTCGCTGGCGCACTTCGCGCGCACCCAAAGTAATCTGGCGCTGTTTGATTATTTCGGCCTCGGGTACTGTATTAATGTGGGTACTTCTCATGACCCTTTGGTTGCCCACAATCAATTACGCTAAAACCTATCGATTTGTAGCAGAGCGGTTGGTACAAGCTGCCCCCAAGGACGCACGCTGCATTGATACCAGCAATCTTGGCTCTGCGCAGCTAGCTTCATTTAATTACTTCACAAAACTGCCATTGCGCGATGATTCCAGTTGTCCTTATGTCTTGACTCACAGTCAATTGGAAGCAAAGGCCTATGCTAGCCTCAATCAAAAAACCATTACCTTGCTATGGGAAGACCGGCGCGCAGCCGACCGCGCAGAGCGCTTACGGCTTTACCGCGTAACTCCTGAATAGCTGAATTAATATAAAGGTATCTGTTTGCATCCTTCGGAGTAGGGTCTAAAAGCGAACGCACATACGGTTGTCAGTGGCACTGTAAAATAGCCTCTTGAAGAACACAAACATTACAGTCGGCCTCTTGTCGCTGATTAACCATTTCCTATGCTGCTAAGGCTCTCTCGCTTACGCGAGGACATTCCGGCATTGCTTAAGTTAGCAGGTCCACTGCTAGTGGGTCAGCTGGCCGTGATTGCCTTTGGGGTGCTCGACACTGCCATGACAGCGCGTTACTCTGCTGATGATTTAGCAGCATTGGCGATGGCTTCGGCAATATTCATTAGCGTGTACGTGGGACTTACCGGCGTTGTTTCGGCATTGGCTCCAATTGCGGGTCAATTGTTTGGCGCAAAACGCTACGATGAAATTGGTGAAGAGGTACGTCAAGCCATCTGGCTTGCAGTACTTCTCAGCCTATTCGGCGCAGTGATTCTCTGGAATGCCGATTTAATCTTGGACATTTCGCAAGTCAGCCCCGAGATCCATGCAAAAGCCAGTTTATATATGCACATCCTCGTGCTGGGATTGCCTGCCAGTATGGCCATGCGCGTGCTCATTGCTCTACACAATGCGGTATCTAGGCCAACCATCATTACGATCGTGCAATTGATCGGCTTGGCCGCTAAGTTCCCACTGAACTATTTATTTATCTATGGGGCCTTTGGTATTGAAGGCATGGGAGGCCCTGGCTGCGCAGTGGCCACCGTCATCATTAATTGGCTCTGGCTACTCATCACCTTGTGGATTGTGATCGCTGGAGGTTTTTATAAGCCCTTCGCTCTCTTCGCTCGCTTTAGTAAACCCGATATTCACCGTATCGGCGTCATGCTTAGACTAGGCATGCCAATTGGCTTTAGTTACCTCATCGAAGTAACCTCATTTACGTTCATGTCCCTGTTTATTGCTCGTCTTGGTACAGAAGCCTTAGCTGGACATCAAATTGTTGCCAATATTGGTACCGTGATCTACATGGTTCCTTTATCTATATCCATTGCAACCATGACCTTGGTATCGCAATCGATTGGCGCCAATCAACAATCGAAGGCCGAGCAGATTGGCTGGTCCTCGGTATTTTTTACTACTACTGCCTGTGCCATCATTGGGCTCACAGCCTGGTTTTTTAGAACGGAGTTACTTAACTTGTACGACCCCCCAGAAGAAGTAAAGCAGTTTGCTATTCCACTCTTTTTGTTTATAGCCTTCTATCAAATTTTTGATGCCTTACAAGTCAGTGCTGCATTTATTCTGCGCGCCTACCGGATTGCTTTTTGGCCGATGCTGATTTATGCGCTATCGCTTTGGGGTGTCGGGCTGGGTGGCGGCTATATGCTCGGGTTTAATGTCACCGGCAATGTTCCATTGGCGTTGCAAGGCGCCAGTGGCTTTTGGGCTGCCAATAGTATTAGCCTGGGGGTTGCGGCTGTGTTTCTTTTGTATCTCTTCAAACGGACCGCAGTACGATTTCAGAAAACGCATCCACCGGTATTGGTTTAGCCCGGATTCGCTGGATTCGGATGGCGAGCCCATACCCTACTTTTCTAAAGCACTGACTTTGCCATTCCATCGAAACGCGATGCTCTGATCAGGTGGCGCCATTTTTTTATCTTTGCCAGCATAGTTAATTCGCAATAAAAGATCCCGAATTAAATTGAGGTGCGCTTGTTTTTTATTATTGGCGCGCACGATGGTCCAGGGCGCTTCTGCTGTACTGGTCTTAAGTAACATGGCATTGCGGTAGGTGCTGTATGCATTCCATTTCTTTTGGGCCTGCTGATCAATTGGGCTAATCTTCCACTGCTTGAGGGGATCTTGCTCACGTGAATGAAGCCGTTCTTTCTGCTCTTTCTTTGAAATATCCAAGTAGTACTTCAGAACAGTGACTCCCGACTGAATCAAAATTGATTCCAGCGGATTAACGGTGGACATGAATGTAGCGTATTGCGCTTTACTGCAAAAGCCCATCACCATCTCAACGCCAGCCCGGTTGTACCAACTTCGATTAAAGAGCACGAATTCACCTCGTTTAGGCAACTGGGCGATGTAGCGCTGAAAGTACCACTGATCAGCCTCCACATCGGATGGCTTGCCCAGGGCAACCACCCGAGTCTCGCGTGGACTCAGGTGCTCGATAATCGCCTTGATCGTGCCGTCCTTGCCTGCCGTATCGCGACCTTCCAGTACAACTAAAATCTGATCGCCGTTTGCGATGAGGCTTTTTTGTAGCTTTACGAGTTCAATCTGCAGTAGCCTCAGCTCGTGATCGTAATTACTGGAATCAAGGTCCTGAACCGCATTCTTAGTCATTAAACGCCGGCATTGCCTGTTGGTAGAGGATTCGCTGTAGGGCTCGCTTTCGCAGCCACTTTTTTAGCGGGCGGTCTTTTTGCTGCGGCTTTTTTGGCTGGTACTTTCTTCGCAGCGGCTTTTTTGGCTGGTACTTTTTTTGCAGGGGCTTTCTTCGCTACGGTTTTTTTGACAGCTACTTTCTTGCTGGCTGCCTTTTTGGCTGCTTTTTTCTGTTTAATCGCCGCTTTTTTAATGTCACCTGCCGCTTTAGAGGCGCGGGCTTTTTCCAGCTTTTTGCTTATGCTTGCCTTACTTGCCTCGAGCTTATCGAGCTGTTT
>JBIPON010000118.1:0-5157 GCA_044379065.1 Polynucleobacter sp.
GCAGTATTTGAAATGAGTGGATCTAAAAAAGCATGAAAAAAGTAACAAATAATCCGTTCATTGCTAGCTTTCTCCATAATAAGTACCGGGATTTGATTCTGAAGCCAGCGCTAAAACTGCTGAATCGAAATCAAAACAAAGCCCAATGCCACTTTTGGACTATGCCTTACGACTCCATCTGCCAATCCATCATCCTCAATGGTTTTTATGAGCGTGAGCTATTGCAGGGCATGTGCGCATTAGTAAAGGATAAAAACGGAATTGCCCTTGATATTGGGGCCAATATCGGCAATCACAGCCTATTTTTTTCCAAGCACTTTGACGCCGTTATCTCCTTTGAGCCGGTGCCCAATAATTGCCTCTTACTCAAAGCCAATCTATTCTTGAACCAAATCCAAAATATCACGCTGATCGAGAAAGCCCTATCCGATACCAATACCAAAATGGGTATCGATAAAGGCAATTCTAGAAATACAAATAACACTATTTCCGAATTGCATAAAAAGGATGAAGACGCTGCTAATCAAATCATGGTTGATGTGGTGGTAGGTGATGCGGAGCTAGAAACATTAAACCTGATCCAGAAAATCACCCTGATTAAGATCGATGTAGAGGGTCATGAGCCCTTCGTTGTGGAAGGCCTGAGAAAAACAATTAGCGCCCACCAGCCCACTGTCTATTGGGAAGCGTTTCGCAAAGACGAGGCCGAAAAGACTAAGGCATTACTGATGGAGATGGGGTATAGCAACTTTTATCACCTGACCACTAAAAAATACCAGAGCCGCCTCCTGAATAAGCTCATCAAATCGTTTACAAACGCAGCCTACTTAGTAGAGTTTGATCAGTGCACCCAATTTGATGGTATGAATGTAGCCTCGGTGGCGAAGTTAATGTAACAGGTGCTTATTATTGAGCAGCTCAAAGCGAAACAAAAAAATCGGCAAGGAAATGAATGCAATCCAGCAGTAAAGTTACAGGCTTAGATAAAACCGGCTTAGCGTTGGTGCTGATTAGTTCCGCCCTCTTAGGCATATGGGCAACCATGAATACCATTGCTTTACGCAATGTCCTGCTTTGGGTCGGCACTGTAATTGCCCTCACGTATTGGTGGAATTGGTTTAAGACCAATAAAGCCAAGCACACTTTACCCACACTTTCATGGCTGTATTGGCTATCAGTGATACTGATTGCACTCATGTTTATTTGGGTAGTGATGCACTATTTCTTATTTGCACAAAATCCCCAACTGCAATTCAGTGAATTAAAAAGTACCTGGCTTAGATCCTTTTTAGCAGTCATCCTGGGTTCAGCAACGGGGGTAGCACTCAATCGCAATAGCCGTTTCATGCCTTGGCTCTGGCTGGGGCTTTTACTGAGTTTTGTGGTGCTGATCTATCAATACATTCCGAAAGCAATCGCAAAGCAAAGCATTTTTGCGGTCGATTGGTTCGGTGATTACATTTACTGGGCGAAATTCAGTGGCGTCTTAGCTGGAACCATCTTGATTGCTGGTCTTTTGGGTCTATTGATTGATTCTATTTGGCAGAGCAAAAGAAAAGCAAATAGTATTCAATTAAAAAGCGATACCAATGAAAAAGAAATAAAAGCCAAACTCATTAATAGAATTGCAATACCAATCTATGTGTTTGTGGGAATTTGCCTAGCTGCTTATGCATTTGTTTTTATCTTTGATGCAAAAGCAGGCGTAGGTATGACCTTTATTCTGATTGCATTCTGGCTTGGAATTAGCCTTCTTTTTATTTTAAAAAATGCTGCATCAGAGCAGGATAAACAGCGCAGAAGGGCGTTCTTAACAAAGTCTTTAATTGTGTTTTTCCTAGTGGTGGCCAGCTTATTCTGGTTTACCGCAAAGCACATCAAAAATAACCCGGGATGGGGCAGTTTGTTTGAAGATATGGCCATCTCCGCACAAATCGATACGCACCATCATTGGAAAGGAACGGGTGTAGCTCTTCCTTTACGAAAAGACGGTACGCCCGTTGCTGGTAATACATACGAACGGGTTGCTTTTGCAACCCTTGGAGCACGGCTGATTGCTTTAAATCCGCTGGGTAATGGGTCCCTAAGGTCGTTTAGAGAAGACGTTAAAAAGATCGAGCCAAATTACAGAAACCACCCCTATACCCATTCCGCTTGGATTGATCTGGGTTTGAGTTTTGGTTTACCTGGTTTGTTATTTCTGCCTATTGCCTTGGCTACTCTTTCATTATGCGCAGTAATGAACTCCCAAATACGCTTTCGGGCTACGATCATCACAATGGCAATTGCTATTCTTATTTTGTATCTTGTTGGTGAATACGCCTTCCAGCACGGCGTTGAAATTTTATTTTATCTGTCAAGCCTGTTATGTGGCCTTGCTTTAGTCGATTATTCAAAAGACCCGATTTGTGCTTGATTAATAAATGAGTTAATAAATTTCCTTATCTTTTTTAAAATCGAAATATAATCGTAAATTAGCACAAGCAAGATAATAAATAGCGGTTAATGATCGGAGTAAATACGTGATTTTAGTAACTGGAGGCGCAGGTTTTATTGGCGGTAATTTTGTACTCGATTGGCTCAAAGACCCAAAAGCCGAAGGCATCATTAATTTAGATAAATTAACCTATGCCGGTAATTTAGCTACCCTTAATCCCCTTAAGAACGACCCTCGACATATTTTTGTCCATGGCGATATTGGCGATCAAGAGCTCGTTACCAAGCTGTTAAAAGAGCATCAACCCAGAGCGATTGTGAACTTCGCAGCTGAAAGCCATGTCGATCGGTCCATTCATGGTCCAGCTGAGTTTGTCCAGACTAATATTGTGGGTACCTTTAATTTGCTTGAGTGCGCAAGGACCTATTGGAATACCTTGGATGAAAGTAAAAAAGTAGAATTCCGCTTTCATCATGTCTCGACAGATGAAGTTTATGGCTCTTTATCGGCAAGCGATCCCGCCTTTACTGAAACCAACCCTTACGAGCCCAATAGCCCCTATTCGGCCTCTAAAGCCGCCTCAGACCATTTGGTGCGTGCTTGGTTTCATACCTATGGCTTCCCAGTCGTGACCACTAATTGCTCCAATAACTACGGCCCATACCATTTCCCCGAAAAGCTGATCCCCCTTGTGATTCTGAATGCCTTAAACGGCAAGCCCTTGCCTATTTATGGCGATGGTCAGCAGGTACGCGATTGGCTTTACGTAGGCGATCACTGCTCTGCGATTCGGGAAGTGCTTGCGAAAGGTAAGTTAGGTGAAACCTACAACATTGGTGGCTGGAATGAAAAAGCCAATATCGATGTGGTCAAAATCATTTGCAGCATCTTGGATGAACTTAAGCCAAGAGCAGACAAAAAATCCTATGCTGAGCAAATTACCTTTGTTACGGACAGGCCGGGTCACGATCGCCGCTACGCAATCGATGCGAGTAAACTCAAACGTGAGCTAGGCTGGAAGCCAAAAGAAACCTTCGATACTGGCATTAAAAAAACGGTGCAGTGGTATTTAGATAACCCAGTTTGGATTGAAGGTGTGGTGAGCGGATCGTATCGCGAGTGGCTACAAAAGCAATACAACTAATGCACAGCTAACAAAATAGCTAACGGCGCCACTAACAGTTCAAGCACATAGACTGCCCAGATGAATATCCTTATTTTTGGTAAAGATGGCCAGCTGGGTAAAGCGTTTAAGACTGTCTTTGATGCCAGTAAGTTAGATGAAATACACCGAATCCATTATGTTGGCCGCGCCGAATGCGATCTGGCCAATCCTGATGCGATTACGGCGCTCTTAAATGAGATTAAGCCAAACCTCATAATTAATGCCGCCGCCTACACCGCCGTTGATAAAGCCGAAACTGAAAGTGACTTGGCATTTGCGATTAATGCCAAAGCCCCAGAAGTAATGGCAATCTATGCAAAACGCCATGGTGCTACTTTCTTGCATTACTCCACTGACTACGTATTTGATGGCAGTAAGAAAACTCCCTATGTAGAGAGTGATGTACGTAATCCCTTGGGTGTGTATGGCAAAAGCAAGGCGGCGGGTGAAGAAGCAATTGAGGAAGTGTTTGCCAATCTTCCGGCAAACTCGAGTACACAATATGCCATCCTCCGCACCAGTTGGGTCTATGGCGATGGGGGTAATTTCATCCGTACGATTTTGCGTTTAGCCAAAGAGCGCGAAACCCTCAAAGTCATTGCCGATCAATATGGCGTTCCAACCAGCGCCACTTGGCTAGCAGAAGTCAGTTTGGCTTTGGTGCTAAATAAAGTGCATCAGTTACAGTTATTTCCATCAGGCATTTACCACGCGGTACCCCTAGGAGAGGCCACTTGGCATGCCTTGGCGTGTTACGCAGTTCAGGCGGCGATCGATGCAGGCGTAGTGCTTAAGCTGCGCCCAGAGGCTATTCAGGCAATCCCTGCTACAGACTACCCTTTACCAGCCCAGAGACCGATGAACTCCCGTATGGCGAGGGGTAGCGATGCTGCTCTAGATGGGGCGGTTGATAAAGATACGGCGACTTCAGTCAATATGACAAAATCTCCCTTATTAGCGCAATCGTGGGAGTCGCAAGTCGCCGCCTACGTTCAAGATTTGGCTTTCCGTAAAATCATTTAACGCAATTCAAAGTATTCAAAGGCATTTAGGGATATATCTATGGTAGTTAATCAAACCAATGCAATCAGGCGTAAAGGCATTATTTTGGCAGGGGGCTCTGGTACCCGTCTGTATCCGGTGACGCAAGCCGTCTCTAAACAGCTGATGCCGGTTTACGATAAACCGATGGTGTATTACCCCTTAACCACCTTGATGCTAGCAGGTATTCGGGATATCTTGCTCATTTCTACACCGCACGATACACCCCGTTTTTCTGAATTGCTGGGCGATGGTTCGCAGTGGGGCCTGAATATCGAATATTGTGTGCAGCCTTCGCCCGATGGTTTGGCGCAAGCATTTACTTTAGGCAAAACCTTTGTGGGAAACAATCCCAGCGCCTTAGTGTTAGGGGATAACATTTTTTATGGCCATGAGTTAGTAGGGCAACTCAATAGTGCGAATGATCGAAGCAGTGGCGCAAGTGTATTTGCCTATCATGTCACTGATCCGGAGCGCTACGGCGTAGTGGAATTCGATAAAGATTACAAAGCAC
>JBIPON010000121.1:0-5098 GCA_044379065.1 Polynucleobacter sp.
CAAATTAGGCATCATGGATGAAGAGCGCCGTATGAGCGTCAATCTGAAAGCTGCTATTGCTGCAGCTGGTGCTCGCGTTGCGTTTATCAATACCGGATTCTTGGACCGTACTGGTGATGAAATGCATACCGGCATGTATGGCGGCGCAATGGTTCGTAAAGGCAGGATGAAGATTGCCAAATGGTTTGGAGCGTATGAACGTCGTAATGTCTTGGCCGGCTTAGACTGCGGCCTACGCGGTCGCGCACAAATTGGTAAGGGCATGTGGCCTGCGCCAGATCTCATGAAGGAAATGGTTGAGCAAAAAGCGGCTCACCCTCAAGCTGGAGCGAATACCGCTTGGGTACCATCGCCTACTGCCGCCACCTTGCATGCAATGCACTATCACCAGATCGATGTGGCTAAGATCCAAGAGGATTTAGAGAAACAAGATGTTGCAGCTGAGTATGAGGCCTTAGCCGATGATCTATTAACGGTGCCTATTGCGCTTTATCCCGATTGGACTAAAGAGGAGATTCGCGAGTCCCTCCATAACAATTGCCAAGGTATTTTGGGTTATGTCGTTCGCTGGATTGATCAAGGTGTTGGTTGCTCTAAGGTGCCTGATATTTATAACGTCGGCCTAATGGAAGATCGCGCAACCTTGCGAATTTCGAGTCAGCACATTGCCAACTGGTTATTGCATAAGTTCGTCACAAAAGCAGAAGTAGAGGATGCTTTACAACGTATGGCTTCGATTGTAGATGGTCAAAATGCCGGCGACCCCCTCTATAAGCCAATGATGCCAAACTATAAAGATTCCCTTGCATACCAAGCTGCAAGTGATCTGATCTTTAAGGGCCTTGAACAGCCTAACGGCTATACGGAACCCTTGCTGCACGCCTATCGCTTGGCAGTGAAAGCGAACGCAAAAGCCGCGTAGCGTAACAGCGTCTTCTGGTGGAGCTGGATGCCTTATTGGGCTGTCCAGCCACCATCCATATTCCAAGCCGCACCGCGCACTTCAGATGCGGCATCACCACACAAAAATACAGCGAGGGCAGCCAGTTGCTCGGGCGATACAAACTCACCCGATGGCTGCTTCTCCGATACCAGCGCTAATTTAGCAGCATCATTCGAGACCCCTTCCCGCTCAGCGCGTGCATCCACTTGCTTTTGGACTAAGGGAGTTAAGACCCAGCCTGGGCAGATTGCATTGCAGGTCACGCCGGTTCGTGCGGTCTCTAGCGCTACTACTTTAGTCAAGCCAATAATTCCATGTTTCGCAGCAACGTAAGCTGCTTTTTGCATCGATGCAACCAAACCATGAACGGATGCGATGTTGATGATGCGACCCCAATTGCGCTGCTTCATACCAGGCAAGGCAAACCGGGTTGTATGAAATGCAGAGCTCAGATTGATGGCAATCACTGCATCCCAGCGCTCTGCAGGAAAGTCTTCGACATTGGCAACATGCTGTATGCCCGCATTGTTAACCAGAATATCCAGCGCGCCAAAGCGCTTTTCCGTTGCGGCAATCATTGCCTCAATTTCAGCAGGCTTACTCATATCGGCGCCATGGTAATCAACCTCAACACCGCAGGCTTTCACACTCGCCATAGCCGCGTCTTTTTCACCAAAACCGTTCATCATGATGTTGGCGCCCTGCTTGGCTAAAGCGACTGCCATAGCGAGGCCAATACCACTGGTTGATCCTGTAACAAGAGCTTTTTTTCCGCGTAGAGTGGACATAGATGCGTTCCTAGTTAAATTAAATTAAATGATAGCCGATCAGCCTAAGTGCCAATCCCAATAAATCGGCCAATGGCATGCCAGAATTCTCTAGGTATGCTGACCAAGATCAGCGTAAAGGTAACGTAACGTAAAAACTTACCAATCGCCATGTAGATCAAACAAGCCTTCCAAGGCATACGCAACCACCCTGCTAAAGCGCACAATGGATCACCGATACCCGGTAGCCAGGAAAGCAACAGCATCTTAGGGCCTAGGCTGACAAGCCAGCGCTGCATGCGCCCTGCTGTAGCCCCTTTGTAGGCCTCAAAGGCATTGCGTGCACCCAGGCCTAAAGACCAGTTCACCATCCCGCCAATGGTGTTACCGACTGTTGCAACCGCGATGGCAGGCCATAGCATGCTTGGGTTAACGCTCACATAGGCAAATAGAACCGGCTCGGAGCCCATCGGCAGCAAGGTCGCGGAAATCAGCGCGACCAGAAAGACTGCTGGGAGACCAACGGCTGGCATCCCAAACCAGTCTAAAAATGCAATGAAGTAGTGCTCCAATCCGCTATGTCCTTCTGTTTATCTCATTCCCAATACAACAGCATAAGTCTATTCTCAGGTCCTGCATTGGGAGTCATTCGATACTGAAGCTGTATTTTCCAAGATTTTGTATTTTTGCTTAAACTAGGGGTCTATTGTGCCTTGCACACACACCAATTCCTGTTCTGAAAGATATCAATGAATTTCCCGATTCCAGCTGCCGATCAATACCAAGATATTCGCGATGCGCTGCGTGACCTCTGCGGTCAGTTTGATTCCAGCTATTGGCAAAAAGTCGATCACGCACGGGGCTACCCCGAGGCATTCGTCGATGCGGTCACGAAAGCGGGATGGCTCGCCGCATTAATCCCAGAAGAATATGGTGGCTCTGGGCTAGGGTTAGCCGAGGCGTCTGTCATCATGGAGGAGATTAACTTTTCCGGCGGTAACTCGGGGGCCTGCCATGGTCAGATGTACAACATGGGTACCTTGCTGCGCCACGGCTCTGAGGCCCAAAAGAAACTTTACCTACCCAAGATTGCCAGCGGTGAACTACGCTTACAGAGCATGGCTGTAACTGAGCCAACCACAGGAACAGACACCACCAAACTCAAGACGACTGCTGTTAAAAAAGGGGATCGCTATGTGATCAACGGCCAGAAAGTCTGGATCTCGCGGATACAGCATTCCGACCTGATGATCTTGCTAGCGCGCACTACTCCGCTGAGTGAGGTAAAGCGCAAGTCAGAAGGCATGTCGATTTTTATCGTCAACCTAGCTGATGCGATTGGTAAGGGCATGGAAGTGCGCCCGATTGATAACATGGTCAATCATGAAACTAATGAGGTCTTTTTTGATAATCTGGAAATCCCAGCCGAAAATTTAATCGGCGAGGAAGGCCGCGGTTTTAAATACATCCTTGACGGTTTAAATGCAGAGCGCGTGCTGATTGCTGCCGAGTGCATTGGCGATGCCTACTGGTTTATTGATCGCGCGCGGCGCTATGCCAATGAGCGGGTGGTGTTTGATCAGCCAATTGGTAAGAATCAAGGTATTCAGTTTCCGATTGCGGACAGCTATATGGAAACTGAGGCAGCCAATTTAATGCGCTTTAAGGCCTGCGATCTATTTGATCGCCACGAGGCCTGCGGTCCGGAGTCGAATATGGCCAAGTACCTTGCAGCCAAAGCATCCTGGGAAGCGGCCAACGTCTGCTTACAAACCCATGGCGGTTTTGGCTTTGCCTGTGAATACGATGTAGAGCGCAAGTTTCGTGAAACCCGCCTCTATCAAGTAGCGCCCATCTCCACGAATTTGATTTATTCCTACATTGCCGAACACGTTCTCGGCCTTCCCCGGTCTTTTTGATATGAGTAGTAAATCTGCCGCACGGCCCCTGGATGGTATTACTGTCGTCTCGCTGGAGCATGCCATTGCCGCCCCTTTTTGTACCCGCCAACTCGCAGACTTAGGCGCGCGCGTTATCAAGGTGGAACGGCCTGGCGCAGGCGATTTTGCAAGAGCCTATGACGAACGCGTTGCCGGTCTCGCCTCCCACTTTGTTTGGGTGAATCGCTCTAAAGAGAGCCTTACGCTGGACTTAAAGCAGGCCGAGGCGCTCAGCGCCCTAAAGACCCTGCTTAAAACAGCCGATGTCTTAGTGCAAAACCTAGCCCCAGGGGCTGCCGCTCGTATGGGACTCACTGCGGCGGAGTTGCAGCGCGATAACCCAGGCCTCATTTTGTGCGACATTTCCGGCTACGGCAATGATGGCCCCTATCGCGATAAAAAAGCATACGACTTGCTGATTCAAAGTGAAGCAGGTTTCTTGTCGGTGACCGGCACGCCCGACACCCCCAGCAAAGCAGGCAATTCGATTGCAGATATCGCAGCCGGTATGTACGCCTACAGCAATATCTTGGCGGCACTATTGCAGCGCCAAAAGACAGGTGTAGGAAGCAGCATTGACGTATCTATGCTGGAATCTCTTGGCGAATGGATGAGCTACCCAATGTACTACGCCTATCAGGATGCTAGCCCACCCCAGCGCAGCGGTGCATCCCATGCCACCATCTATCCCTATGGCCCGTTTAAAGCAGGCGATGGAGCAACGGTCATGCTGGGCTTACAAAATGAGCGGGAGTGGTTGGCTTTTTGCGAGGTGGTTTTAGATAACCCTGCATTGGCCAGTGATGTTCGTTTTGATAAAAACAGCAAACGCCATGAGAACCGCGATGCCCTGGCCAAACTGATTGATGCCTGCTTTAACGAACTGAGCTGTGATCAGGTGATCGCTAAACTGGATCAGGCACAGATTGCCAATGCCCGCTTAAACGATATGAATGGGGTCTGGCATCACCCGCAATTAGCGGCACGTGAGCGCTGGGTATCAGTGGATTCGCCTGCAGGCCCGATTCCAGCTTTGTTGCCACCCGGCGCCAATGATCAATTTGATTACCGGATGGATGCGATACCCTCTGTGGGGCAACACACGGATGCCATTCTGACTGAAATTGGCTTCAATCCAGACCAAATCAGCGCGATGAAAGCCACTAAGGCGATTTAAAGCAAAGGCGAAGTCAGGTGGGCTAGATTTTCAAGCAGGACTCGCCAACGTGGACGTTTAGCCCACTGCGCCGCTGAAACAATATCGGCATCCTTCAGATAGCTGTGAATTAACTTTTCTAAATGCGCGCAAAAGACCGCGTCGTAGACAATCAGGCTTATTTCAAAATTGAGTCGTAGGCTGCGCTGATCAAAATTAACTGAACCAAATATTGCAATCTGGCGATCAATTAAAAGGCTCTTGGTATGCAATAAGCCGCCATGAAAGTCCG